>NZ_JBBAXE010000022.1:0-68529 GCF_059800965.1 Acinetobacter sp. LT1 | reverse complement strand
GAAACCTCTTAGCGCTGATGGTAGTGTGGGGTTACCCATGTGAGAGTAAGTCATCGCCAGCTCATTATTCTAAACACCCCCGTTCTAATGAATGGGGGTGTTTCTTTATTGGGGCAGAAAAAATATATGTGTGGGAAATAAACATAAAATTAAACTATGACTTGAGTTTTTAAATTTAATAGAAAAACTATACAATCGAAGGGTAATCAATTAAACAAAATTAAAAGAGAACTACCTCCTCTTAATTAACTTTTTATAACAAGATTTCGCGTCTGACTTTATTTGAGAACTATGTTTGATAGAATTAATTTAATAAGATTATTTTTATAATTGGAAAAATCTCTTTTTTCTTCTGCAAATTTCAGTTGGATATGTATGACAAATGGAGACTATATGTTATAAATATTGAATAGGCATGATTTTTGCTTGTTTTATGGAAAATGAAATATATGAAATTATCTGTTGGATTGAAAGTAGCGAATTCTCTATCGTTAACACCTCAATTGCAGCAGGCGATTCGTTTGTTACAACTCTCTAGTTTAGAGCTTGAACAGGAAATTCAGATTCAACTAGATAGTAATCCTTTACTTGAAAAAATAGAAGAAGAATCACTAACGGAGAGTCTGGCTGCATTAGAAAATAAAGAATCGGATGACTTAACGACTGAGCTAAATGCAGATCATTTACCTGATGATTTACCTGTTGATACAGAGTGGGATGATGTTTATACCCATCAATCAACAGCTTTGGCTACTCCAGAATTTGAAGAGCGAGAAGATAATCGCCAAGTTCAATTGTCGCTAAAGGAACATATTCTAGAACAAGTTAACCTTTTGCATTTTTCTAAAATAGATCAATTAATTGCTTATTGTATTGTTGATGCATTAGATGATAAGGGATTTTTAGATGCTGAAATTGAAGAAATAATTTTAGCGGCACAACAATTATTGAATGAAATGGATATTGAGGAAGAGATCGAAGAAGATGAGGTTTTAGTTGTTTTAAAACACATTCAACGACTTGATCCTTTAGGGATTGGTTCACGTAATTTAGCGGAATGTTTAAAGGTACAGCTCGAATTTCTACCGAAAGATGTTGAATATCTAAACGAAGCAAAAAATCTATTGCAGTATTATGAGCTTTTGATAGCCAATGATCTTAATAAATTGCTCAAACAAACTGGTTTAACGAAAGACCAATTAAAATTTGCAATCAATCTTTTAAAAACGTTAAAACCTTATCCTGGTATGGATTTTGATAAGCAAGAATCTGATTATCAAATTCCCGATGTAGTGGTTTCAAAAAAAGATTTACATTGGCAGGTTCAGCTAAACCCAGATGTACTTCCTAAATTAAGAATTAATTCTTTTTACTCTAGTATGATTCGTAGAGCAGATCAGAGTGAGGATAATTTATATTTACGTAACCAAATGCTTGAGGCGAAAAACTTTATCAAAAGTATTGATGAAAGGCATAAAACGTTATTAAAAGTAGCTTCTTGTATCGTAGAGCATCAAAAAGCTTTTTTGGAAATAGGCCCGGAAGCGATGAAGCCGCTAGTTCTTCGAGACGTGGCAGAAGAAGTCGAATTGCATGAATCTACAGTTTCTCGTGTAACTACAAATAAATATATGCTTACGCCTCGTGGTCTATTTGAGTTGAAATATTTTTTCTCTAGCCATGTAGGAACAACAGCAGGGGGAGAGGCATCTTCCACCGCAATTCGGGCAATGATTAAGAAACTAGTCGCCAACGAAAATCCACGTAAGCCTTTGTCAGATAATGTAATTGCTACATTGTTAAAGGATGAGGGAATTGAAGTGGCTCGAAGAACGGTTGCAAAATATCGAGAATCGTTACATATTCCTTCGTCGTCTGAAAGAAAAGTCTTGATCTGAATTTTGAAGTATGGCTATTCTAGAGATTCATTATGACGAAATAATGAAATTTCATTTTCACCAAGAGAGTAACTAAAATGGTTTAATTGTTCTAAGTTTTCTTTTTGATAGCATTAAATCGTTTTAGTTCTTCTTTAGATAACCTAAAAAAGGTGAGGGATAGAATTATGCAAATAACGATTCGTGGACATCATTTAGCAATTACACCAGCTATAGAAGAAAATATTAAATCAAAATTTAATCAGTTAACAAAACACTTAGATCAGGTGAATAGTATGCAGATTAAATTAACAAAAGATCATCAAATTGATAAGCGCTCTCATAAAGGTAGTTCGAACCATGTTGCAGAGGCTATTGTAAGATTGCCGGGAATTGAGTTGTTTGCTCAGGCAACTGCTGATGATATGTATACTTCAATTAAAAAACTAACTGAAAAATTAAAAAAACAATTATTAAAATATCGGAAAATGCAGTGCACTTATTCGCAAGTTGCTGTTTCTATTTAATAAGTTTTATATAATTGAAAGAGGCTTGAAACATAGCCTCTTTTTTATTGATAAAATATAAACACGTACTGAATTCTTTGAAAAAGTTATAGTAAAATACTTCGTTTTACACCTTAGGTTGTGTCAGAGGTCTTTGCAATGAATAGTGAACAGCTCACTCAAATTTTAAAAGAAGCTTTCCCTGAAGCGGAAGTAGCGGTGAGCGGACAGGCCGGAAAATTTGACCTCCGTATTGTGGATGATCAATTTGACGGTAAGCGTACTGTTGCTCGCCAACAATTAGTTTATGCACCATTAAATACTTATATTGCAAGTGGCGAAGTTCACGCGGTAACAATTCGTGCAATGACCAAAGATGAATGGCGTAAAGCAAGCCTTTTCGGAGCTTAAATATTAATGGATAAATTTTTAATTACGGGTGGTGTTAAGCTCGACGGGGAAGTGCGCATTTCTGGTGCTAAAAATGCAGCTTTACCATTACTTGCTGCAACTATTCTTGCAGACTCTCCAATTACGATCACTAATGTTCCAAATCTTAAAGACGTAAATACTTTGGTCAAGTTGATTGGTGGTTTAGGGGTTACAATCGGCTATGAAAATGACACAGTAAAAGCTGATACCTCTACTTTAGATAATCAGTTTGCTCCTTATGAGCTAGTAAAAACAATGCGTGCCTCAATTTTGGTTTTAGGACCATTATTAGCGCGTTACGGTAATGCGAAAGTTTCTTTACCAGGTGGTTGTGCAATTGGATCACGTCCAGTTGATCAACATTTAAAAGCTTTAGAAGCTTTAGGTGCACATATTGAAGTTGAAAATGGTTATGTCCATGCTTCAGTTGAAGGTCGTTTAAAAGGTGGCGAAGTTGTTTTTGATATGGTTACCGTTGGCGGTACTGAAAACATCTTGATGGCTGCTGCACTAGCTGATGGTGTTACGACTATTCGTAATGCAGCTCGTGAGCCTGAGATCACTGACCTTGCTCAAATGCTCATTAAAATGGGCGCTAAGATTGAAGGACTTGATACTGATACTCTTGTTGTAACTGGAGTAGAAAGTTTGCATGGCTGTGAATATGCTGTGGTAGCTGATCGTATCGAAACGGGATCTTATTTGGCTGCTGCGGCAATTACGGGCGGTCGTGTCAAAACTACACATACCGACCCTGCATTACTTGAATCTGTTTTGGATAAGTTTGAAGAAATGGGTGCCGAAGTCACTCGTGGTGATGACTGGATCGAACTTGATATGTTAGGCAAACGCCCTAAAGCTGTAAGTTTTAGAACTTTGCCACATCCAGAGTTTCCAACAGATATGCAAGCTCAGCTTATGGCTGTAAATGCTATTGGTCGTGGATTTGCAACTATCTCTGAAACGATTTTTGAAAATCGTTTTATGCATGTTCCTGAATTGTCACGCATGGGTGCTAATATTCAGGTTGAAGGTCATGATGCTGTCGTGACTGGAGTAGAAACTTTACAGGCTGCACCTGTAATGGCAACAGATTTGCGTGCTTCGTTCTCTCTAGTTTTGGCAGCTTTAGTGGCAGAAGGAGATACCTTAATTGACCGTATCTACCATATTGACCGTGGTTATGAGCATGTCGAAGAGAAACTTCAAGGTTTAGGTGCCAAAATTAAGCGAGTAAGTTAATGAATGATGTAAGAAACGATGATCCTAATTTTGATGTGATGGGCAATTTTGATCATGGTTTGACCTTGGCACTCAGTAAAGGACGTATCTTAAAAGAGACGTTACCTTTACTAGCTACAGCGGGTATTAATTTGCTCGAAGATCCGGAAAAGTCCCGCAAACTGATTTTTCCTACTACGCATAAGCAAGTACGTATTTTGATTTTACGTGCATCTGATGTGCCTACCTATGTAGAAAATGGCGCAGCAGATTTAGGTGTAGCAGGCAAAGATGTGTTGATGGAACATGGCGCTCAGCATGTATATGAGCTACTTGACCTGAAAATCGCTAAGTGTAAATTAATGACTGCTGGTAAAGTGGGAATGGAACGTCCAAAAGGCCGTTTAAAAATTGCCACGAAATACGTCAATCTTACACGTCAGTATTATGCAAGCTTAGGTGAGCAAGTCGATGTGATCAAACTCTATGGTTCTATGGAGTTAGCGCCTTTGGTGGGTTTGGGTGATTACATTGTCGATGTGGTCGACACTGGTAATACGCTAAGAGCGAATGGTCTTGAGCCATTAGAGGAAATTTGCAAAGTTTCTTCACGTTTAATTGTAAATAAAGCTAGTTTTAAACGTAAGCAAACTCTATTAAATCCAATCATTTCACAGCTTGAGCAAGCTGTTCAATCACGTTAAAAGCAATTTCCCATCATGCTTTTGTGATAGTTGCTTCAGATGATGCCCACAAGCGCTTAGAAAAAGAGTAAACTTGGTTTTTCTTTTTCGCCTTGTGGGTAAATTGATGCGACGTTTATCGACTCAAGATCAGAACTTCAAACAGGTTTTTGCTGAGCTTTTAGCATTTGAAACTGTAAATGATCTTAATTTAGTGCAAACAGTAGATCAAATTATTGCTGATGTTCGTCAGCATGGTGATGATCATGTTTTGAAGCTTACTCAACAGTTCGATAGACATCCTGCGCATCAATTTTCAGATTTAGAATTATCTCAACAACAACTTAAAACTGCTTTTGATAATTTAAGCCCAGAAATTCGTGATGCTCTAGAGTTAGCAGCAAAGCGTATTCGTTCATTTCATGAAGCTCAGAAACAAGAGAGCTGGACTTATATAGATGATTTGGGTAATACATTAGGACAAAAAGTCACACCTCTAGACCGTGTGGGTATTTATGTACCAGGTGGTTTAGCCTCTTATCCGTCTTCAGTTTTAATGAATGCAGTGCCAGCCCATGTTGCTGGTGTACCTGAAATTATTATGGTTGTTCCTGCACCAAACGGTGAATTAAATCCATTGGTTCTAGCTGCGGCTTACCTTGCAGGAGTGAGTCGAGTATTCACTATTGGGGGAGCTCAAGCTGTAGCAGCTCTTGCTTATGGTACTCAGACTATTCCACCTGTAGATAAAATTACTGGCCCTGGAAATCGTTTTGTGGCGGCTGCCAAACGCGCTGTATTTGGTCAGGTTGGTATTGATATGATTGCTGGACCTTCTGAAATTTTAGTATATGCAGAAGGTGAAAATAATGCAGATTGGTTAGCTATGGATGTTTTATCTCAGGCTGAACATGACACAGTTGCTCAAGCTATTTTCATTACTCCTGATGAAGCTTTGCTTAATGCGGTAGAGTTGGCAATTGAAAAGCATTTAAATGAATTGCCAAAGGCAGACATTGCGAGAACTTCGATTGAAAACCGTGGTGCTTTGGTATTAGTAAAGGACCGTGCAGAAGCAATTGATTTGATTAATCAAGTTGCACCAGAACATTTGGAACTTTGCTTAGATGATGCCGAGGCTATGAGTGAAGATATTCGCCATGCTGGAGCAATTTTCATGGGGCGCTATACACCTGAAGCAATTGGTGACTATTGTGCAGGCCCAAACCATGTATTACCGACCTCTGGAACTGCTCGTTTTTCTTCTCCATTAGGTGTTTATGATTTCCAAAAACGTTCGAGCTTAATTATGTGTTCGAAAGATGGAGTCAAATCGTTAGCTAAGACAGCAGATATATTGGCTGTTCAAGAGAACTTAGATGCCCATGCACGCTCAGCTCGCTATCGTTATCAATAAGCTTATAAACCTTGTAGTTTTTTAATTATTACTCAGGGCTGGTTTTCAGCCCTTTTTTGAGATAAGACCATGACTTTATCTACAGCACAAATGCGCTTTTGGAGTCCAGAAGTTCGTGAGTTAGAGCCGTATGTTCCTGGTGAACAGCCTAAAATTCAGAATTTATTGAAGCTCAATACAAATGAAAATCCATATCCGCCATCACCAAAAGTAGTTGAAGCAGTTCAAGCTGTTTTAACTCATCAGGCTGATGCATTGCGTTTATATCCAGACCCAGATGCTACGGCATTAAAACATGCGATTGCTAAGCAACAAGATATTGAAGTTTCGCAAGTTTTTGTTGGTAATGGCTCAGATGAAGTACTTGCTCATATTTTTAAAGCATTTTTTCTTCAAGATGAACCAATTCTTTATCCAGATATCACTTATAGCTTTTATCCAGTTTATAGTCAGTTTTTTGGTACAAAGACTAAAGAAATCCCACTCAATGATAATTTTGAGATAGAAGTTAAAGATTATGTGCAACCAAATGGTGGGGTTATTATTACAAACCCTAATGCTCCAACAAGTATTGCACTAGGCTTAGCAGAAATCGAACAAATTTTAAAAGCTAATCCAGATCGAGTGGTTGTCATTGATGAGGCTTATGTTGATTTTGGTGCAGAATCAGCGGTGAGTTTAGTAAATCGCTATGAGAATCTGGTTGTGTGCCAAACAACTTCAAAATCTCGCTCTCTTGCGGGTTTACGCGTTGGCTTCGCGATTGCTCAGTCTCATTTAATTGCTGCACTTGAAGCTGTCAAAAATAGCTTTAACTCATATCCTATTGATCGTTTTGCAATTGCAGCAGCGGTAGCCTCTTTTGAAGATCAAACTTATTTTGAAGAACAATGTCAAAAAGTTATTTCTAGTCGTGAAAAGTTAGTAGATGAATTAACTGCTTTGGGCTTTAAAGTTTTACCTTCTAAAGCAAACTTTATTTTTGCTTCACATCCATCGCATGATGCAGGTCAGCTTGCACAGCAATTACGTGAGCAGGGCATTATTGTGCGCTATTTCAATAAGCCTCGTATTAATCAATTCTTGCGAATTACTGTAGGAACTGATGAGCAAAATGAGCGTTTAGTACATACATTAAAAGAAGATATTCTCTAAATTTTACTCTGCTGTGCTGTTCATTAAGTTCAGCATAGCAGAGACTTTATCAAGACTTTCTTGATATTCTGCTTCTGCATTTGATGCAATCGTAATACCACCACCTGCCCATAAAGAGAGCTGATTCTGATATTGTTGAAAACTACGGATGAGAATATTCCAGCGACCAGTTCCATCAAAATTGAAGTAACCCAATGTCCCGCAATATGCACCTCTTGAAGCTTCCTCTAGCTCTTCAATGATCTGCATTGCCCGAATTTTGGGAGCTCCTGTGATTGAACCTCCTGGTAAGGCAGAGAGCAGCATTTGCATAGGATTAATATCATCTTTAAGAGTCGCAACGATCTCGCTTACCATGTGATGTACTTGATTAAAACTTTCAATCTCGAATAATTTTGTTGTTTTTACAGATCCTGTATTGGCATAAATGCTCAAATCATTACGTAATAAATCGACAATCATCACGTTTTCTGCTTGGTCTTTTTGAGAGTTTTTTAAGGTTTGTTTAGAAATAAAATCTTTTTCTGCATTTTCATAGCGAGGCATTGTGCCTTTAATAGGTCTAGTTTTAATTTGTTTATTTTGATTGAACTCGATGAAAAGCTCGGGAGAGCAACTTAATAATTCAAAATCATCTAATTTTAAATAACCTGCATATGGAGCATTTGTAAGTTGCCATAAATCTTTAGCTTTATTTAATAAGGATCCTGAAAATTTAGCTTTAAACTCTTGGGTTAAATTAATTTGATAGCAATCTCCAGCCTTAATATATTCTTGTATTTTATAGAAAGCATCGAAATATTGTTTTTTAGACCATCTTGGTTGAATAGTGGTTTTTAATTCAAATGTATTTTTAGAGTTATTGGAACCAAAATTCTCTATTTTATTTTTAATATATGAGAATAGATCAATTGCATTTTCTTCATCACTAAAAAAATACCAATCATTATCTATATATTTTAAAAAAGATCGATATTGACCTAGGAATAAAGAAGGTTGTATATGATTTTGCCCATTAATAAATTGATGCGCACTGAAATCATAGCTGATAAAACCAATATAACCACCTATAAAACTTGTTGTTGATTTAATATCTTTACTTAAATTATTTTCTTTAAATTGAATGAAATTTAAAAGTTGATTTGATTTTGATCTATTTTTATATTCGTTAAAATTTTGGCGCTCAAATTCTAAATAATTTTCATTTTGAATAATAATATAATCTTGCGGAAGAAATCCAATAGTTGGGTTGTTGTTGTCATTTAAATAAATAAGCCCAGTTAAACCATCTAATTTTTTTAAAATATCGGCAGCATTTTTACTATATAAAGAGATTTTTTTCTTTAACTGAGACATTTTTAAATAAAAGAGTGTTTAATGAGAGAGTAGTTAGTTTACTATAAGTTGTACTTCATCAGGAGAAAGTCTTTTAAGTACTAAACTTTTTGCTGATAAAATGAACGAAATTTTAACTGAGAATTTATTGTTTTTAGCAAGGTTTGTGTAGAAAAACTTGAGTGTACCGTTTGTCGGGTAATTGGCAAAAAATGCACAACACTAGTTGAACAAAAATTAACGTAGATGTAATTTAGTAATTGCTAAGCAAAACTACTCAAGGACTGGAAGTTTCGGTTGCCATATAAAGAAAAATGCAACTTGAGACAATAGAGTGGTTAAGTCAAAAAATAAATGCTCTTGGGAGAGTGCTCAATGAAAATGTTTACTAAACTTGCTTTAGTTTCTTCTTTAGCTATCAGTGCAAATGCAATGGCAATGCAGTCAATGGACGATGCTGCGCTTAGTGCTGCTACTGGTCAAGATGGTATTAATATCGGTATCGCTTTAGGTACTGGCGGTATTTCTATCGATAAATTATTTATTCATGACAATGATGGTTTGGATCCTGCTACTGGTATTACTGGTGCTGCAGCAACTGCAGGTGCAATTACAATCACAGGTACAACGGCAACTGGCGGTAAAGCGATAACCCTTACGCAGGTAGATACGACACAGAATCTATTGGATCTTAAAATTGATAGCGTTGGTGCATCTGCTACAAATGGCGCGTTTTTAAACGTTGCTGCAAATGTAGGGGCAGTTAATGTAAAAGTTGGTTCTATTGGTGTTGGTAGTTCTGGTACTTTAAATGAAACTACTGCTGTACGTGGTATTACAGAAGCTGCTCCAACTGAAATTCTTTCTGGTTTGGATTTATCTTTAGGCGCTATTTCAGCTAATGTTCAATTAGGTGCTACGCCACAAGGTGCAATGATTAAAGTAAATTCAAGTTTACAAGGTGGTTTAACTCTATCTAACCTAGGTATTAACGATGCCGCTGGCGGTGGTAAAATCTTCTTGGATAAAGTTATGGTCCGTGGTGCTGGTAATACAACTGGTAACTTAGATGTGAATGCAGATATTTCTGTTGTACCGACTGGCTTAAAAATTCAAAATAATAGTGCTCAAGGCATGAATGTCTATGCACAGGGTATTCGTTTAGGTTCAAATACTGCTGCTTCAATTGGTGATGTGGAAATCCAAGGTATTAATGTTGGTACTTCTACAATTACAATTTCTGGTCACTAATTTAAAAGCTTTAGTAAAAAAGCGCGTTTAATACGCGCTTTTTTAATTTATTAACTCATCTAATTTTGTTATATAAAAATATATTTTAATTGATAAAAACAATCTATTAATTTAAAAATCAACTTAAATTAAGCATAAAAGTCTCTCTATTTTTATAAAACTAAACGTTCATCAAAAAAAATTAAAAAAAGGCTGTTTTTTTCAAAAAAAAAAGGTATCTTCAACACACAGGGATGTAGAGCTATTGCTCTAAGAATAAAATGAATAAGGCCGGTTTGGCCACCATTTAGAACAAGTGCTTATGTTAGAGATTGCTTTGGGCTCAGCATTGATATATTACTTTGCGACAGAAGCCTTCGAAATAGAAAAAAAGCCACCGGGAACTGTTTATTATACAGAAACGGCCGATTCACGTAATTTATCTTTTCGCCGAAATCATATTGAGCCTGTAACGATTAAGCCAGCGATAGAAGATCAATTTCGCGGTATTGTTCGACAAGCATATGACTATAGCTGTGGTTCAGCTGCACTTACAACTTTGTTGAATGGTTATGTGGGTACAAGCTTAACTGAACAACAAACAATGAGTGGTTTACTTCAGTATGGTGAGTATCAACGAATTATTGACCGCCGTAGCTTTTCACTACTTGATATGAAGCGTTTCGTAACTGCTATTGGTTTGGATAGTGGCGGTTATCGAGGAGAGTTCTCTGATTTAGTTAAATTAGGTCAACCTGCGATTGTTCCCATTTCATATGCTGGTTTTAAACATTTTGTCGTATATAAAGCTTATAAAGATGGACGAGTCTATGTAGCTGATCCTGCTTTAGGCAATATCAGCTTTGATGAAAATCGCTTTAAAGAGGTTTGGGATAATAATACTTTATTTGTTATTTCTGTGCCTGAATCACAGCGTAAAGACTTATTAACATTGAAAGATGCTGATATGCGTCATGTGGAAGATGCAACTGTTAACCGTTATGCCTTTGTGGATGTGCAATATCCAACGTTTAATTATGATCGTTTAGCAAATAAAGCCTCAACAATGCGAAGGGTTCTGGATAATGATAGTCACTCTTCCAATCATAATCAGCCGATAGAAACTTATATGCGTCTTTATTACAAGCGTAAGTAATGAAAATTTGATTTAGTAAAATAAATAAATTGGGTGGGAAGAAATATGAATAATCGATGGATGAAGATGAGTGTATTGGCATTAAGCATGAGTGCTATTACAGGTACACTTTATGCAGATGATCAAGTTGCACAAGCAGATGTACAAAATAGTACAGCTGTTTCTGAAGCGACCACGGTATCAGATGTAACGCCAACATCAAATTCAGTGCAAGAAGATGCATTAGCTCCGACTAATGGATCTACCACTACTGAATCTGAACCTACATCAGCTAATCCAGAAGCAAATCAAGCCGCGACTGCTTTACAGAAAAAAGAAGGAGATGCGAGCCAAGAGACCAATTTACAAGAAGTTTTTACCTCGAATGAACGACAATATTCATTAATTAAAAAAGGCGAAATTTCAACATATTATGATCTCGATTATACCTATTACCGCGATAGTATTTTAGATTTAGCATTAGGAGATGATAATTCTAGTATTAGTCGATTGAGTATTAGGGAAGATGCTCAGCATACATTGACCAACAGTTTTACAGCTCAATATGGTGTTTTAGATAATTTAACACTTTCAGCGACTGTACCTCTTGTTGCTAAATCTGATATTGCTAGTGATTCAGATACTGCAGGGTTAGGGGATATTTCATTAGGTGCACGTTGGGAACCTTTCCCATTGAAACAAGGACGCTTACCTTTAGTTTTGTTTGGTAGCGTTTCTACTAAAACTGGCGATAGTCCATATGAAGTTGCTCAAAATGAACTTTCAACTGGTAAAGGTTATTACTCTGTAGGTTTAGGAGCAAGTACTCGTAAATATATCGATCCGGTGGTTTTATTTGCTTCAGCATCTGCCAATTATGGTTTTAAAGAGACTGGTTTAAATCAGGTACGTGGTAATCGTATTTTAGAATCTTTTGATCCTGGAATCAGTGGAGGATTCTCTTTCGGTTTTGCCTATTCCTTTAACTATGATGTGTCCTTAACCATGTCTTACCAACAAAGCTTTAACTTAAATTCAGAGTTTCAGTTTGCAAATGGTGAATCATATCAGTCACCAGATCAGAGTAGTGCGGTGATGGCTTTTGCTTTGGGGGTACGTGTTTCACCTGATACGATTGTTAACGGTACAGTTGGCTTTGGTTTAACAGAGGATGCACCAGATGTTTCACTTGGTTTGTCATTCCCGCTAGATATCTTAGGTTTGCGCAAAAAATAAAAATAAGGAGATAGGCAGGTGAAATATCCTAAATTATGTCCTTTAACAATGGCAATTGTGATCTCTGGTTTTTCTAGCTTTGCCAATGCTCAATTAGGACAAAACCTAGCTGTTGATATTCGTTCATTATCGATGGGGAATGCTGTAACAGCAGATCCACCAGGTATTAGTGCTGTTCATTTTAACCCTGCAGCGTTAGCCAAGATTGATGGGCTACAAACTGATGTACAGGGTATTCTTGCTAATTTTGATATCCAACGCGAGTTTTCAGCCCCCCCTGGCTATAATATTTTTGGTTATTCAGATGATCCTCTTGTCTGTAATGATGGACCAGAGGTTACTGCTAATATTTGTACAGATTTTAAGGGACCTGTGCGTGGTGATGTTGAATACGCTAGCTTGTATGTCCCTATCCTTAAAAAAATGGTTGATTTAGGGGAGGGTTATCCACTGGTTGCTCCTACTGCAGGAATTGCCTACAAACCACCTGGCTCAAAAGTAACTTATGCAACAGCGATATATGCACCATTGGTTGCTGGTTTTGGAGCAGAAAATGGAAATGCTGGTAACTATATGGGGCAGCAAGTTGCAGTAGAGCGAATCACCTATTTATCCCCATCTTTTGGTTTTCAAGTAAATGATCACTTATCAATTGGTGCCTCAATTGGTATGTCTTATAACGCACTAGCATTGAAAACTGATCTTCGCTTTCCAAATGAGATGCTTGGTGTATTGCGTATGGTTGATGAAGTGGTTTGCGCACCATTTAAGAATAACAATGACATGATTACCGACTTATTATTATTTGGTATGTGTAATGCTCAGGAAGGAATGAACCCATTTAATAAAATGGGAGCTTTACAAGTTTCATTGGAGCAGTCTTTAAGTCCAAGTTATAACCTGGGCTTGTTGTGGGAACCGACAGATGATTTTGGCTTTGGTATGGTTTATCAAAGTTCAGCCAAGATGCGTATGAAAGGCAAATACTTAATTGATAATGCTAAAGCACCTCAAGAATTGATTAAGGGATTGAATTCCTCTGCTACAGGTCAAATTTTAGCTAGAATTTTAGGTCTTCCTGGTTATGTGCCTGATATTGAATCAGGTTTAGTTGCAATGGATCTAGAGTATCCTGCACATTTTCAGGCAGGTATTAAGTACAAGATCTTGCCAGACCTACAAGTGAATTTTGATGTTGGATGGACAGATTATTCGGCATGGGATAAATTTAAATTTGAATTTGATCGTCAAATCTCATTACTTAAAGTAGCAAAACTATTATCTAATGATGTGACTGATAACTCTTTAGCATTACCATTAAAATTTACTTCACCATGGAGTTGGGGGATTGGTTTAGAGTATTCGGCAACGGATCGTCTAAAATTACGAGCTGGTTATGAGCCGCGAGCTAGTGCTATTCCTAATGACAAACGCAATACCATGGTTCCAATTAACAATGCACAGTTGTTTGGTTTAGGATTAGGATACCGTTTTGATGCAGATACGGATTTAGACCTTTCAGTTGGTTTCTTACGCAGTCGCGATAATATACCAGCTTGTACAAGTACTTTATCGAATAAATGCGGTGTCGATAATATCTTATTAAATCCTTATGCGGGTTTAGATGTAAAAACAAATACTAAAGTTACAGTGCTTGGTTTGAGTTATAGAACAAAATGGTAAGACAATATAAATGGATGTTTCGCCCTAAACTTGCTATCTCAATTTTATCTGTTGTAATGGCAAGTGTCTCTGTATCTTATGCAGACGGTTTTTACACGATTATAGGTCCTGATGGGCGTCCTATGATTGTACCGAGTAAAAAAGTTGATCAAAAAAGACAGCTACCTCCTAGAGTGGAAATACAATCTCAAAATCTACCGAATAAAATTATAATTGATCCAGCTCAAAAAGTTTCTAAAGAAAAAACTACTATCGATTCACCAAAAAAAATGGAGCAATCAACACAAAAGAAATTAAATACTGCACCGACTGCACCGACTGCACCGACTGCACCGACTGCACCGACTGCACCGACTGCACCGACTGCACCGACTGCACCGACTGCACCGACTGCACCGACTGCACCGACTGCACCGCAAAAAGTCCAAAATACTCAGCCTACTTCAGCAAATAGTCATGAATTAAAAACACCTATTGAAAATGTAAAACTTCAGACGGCATCTAATGATGAATGGCAGAAACAATTACTTTTAATTCCACCTCCGATCAAAAGTACTTCACAGGCTTCCCCTGAGCCAAATTCTTCACAAGATAAGTCTAAATTTACTACTATTGATGGCATAGAATATGTAAATAGTGAATATCTTGAAGACCAAGAGTTTAATTTAGAAGGAAAAAAACGTTTTTATATCGTGCCAGATGGTTTAGGCAGAACTGAGTCAATAGAACGTAAAAAAGGTCTAAGTCGATCAACGTTGGATCAGCTTTTTAATCGACATACTCAAGATACAGAGTCGGCAGTGGTATTAGCGCCGACGTATATACGTTTATCTTCTCAAGATTTAGAAGCAACTTTTGAACAAGATAAGTGTTTTATTAAAAATTATAATAAATCAATTAAAAAGCTCAGTATAAGTAAAGAAGTAAATTTGTGGCCAAGAAAACCTCTTAAAGAAAAGTTTGAGTATGAGTTGATAAAGCTTGATCCTTCAATTCAACATTTAAAACTTATGTCATTCGCTGCTAGTAATGAAAGACCTTTATATTATTGGCCTTTAGTTATTTTTTTAGATGATAAAGGGTGTATTTTAGAGGGGGTGAGCGGTTTCAAGAGTAAATCGTATCCTTCTACTCTATTACAACACGCATCAATCCAAGGTGTTTTAAAATTACCACCCTTAGCACATTACATGATGTTGACGCCATTATCCTCTGCCGTAGATGTGGCAGAAAATGAGTTAACGAATCAGGGACAAATTCAAATTTCAGTATTACGTTAAAAATAAGTAGGATATCTAATGAATAAAAAAGTTTTATGGCCTTTTGCACTTACCACATTGGCACTGATGCTAAACGGTTGTGGTGGTGGTAGTTCCACAATAAATGAGAATCCTACAAATGGATCAGGAGGAGCTACTGCTAATGGAAGTTGTTCCGTAACAAACAGTGATTGTCTACAATTCTCTTTAGATTACCCAATAGCGGGTATTAATTTTACCTGTAGTAGTGCAGCGAATCTAAGTTTTGTTACTAAGGCTTCTGGAAATAGTGTTATCGGATCTTGTAAAGCAGGCGATACTGCTAGTTTTTATTTGCAAGATACCAAAGCTACAAGAAAAATTGAACTAGGCTCTGTTAAGTTAGACACTGTTTCAAAAATTCAGATGACTGTTCCGCCACGTTTGAAAGTCATGGATATGGCGATTGGATTAACTGGGCAAACACCAACCTCACTTAACCAGAATGATCCTACAGTGCGGGTTGCAATGGCATTGGTAAAACTTTTTCAAAGCGTTGGCTTAGAGAGGGGAGATCATGTTGCTGGTGATTTGCAGCCAACCCAATTTACCGATGAGAAGAAAAATACTTTAAATATTTTAGTTCAAAATATTACAGCTACAGAATGGAAAAATAGTGCTTATGCCAATATTTTGAAACCATGGTTAGATGTAAGTCCAGTATCAGATACGCAAGCTTTTGAATTGGTAACGCAGTTGGCACACTTAAGTTTAGTAGGGTTATATCAATCAGATTATATTACTTTGGCTGAGCCTAATTTAATATCTGAAAATTTTTATGGATGTAATTTAACTAATTTAGCAGATTGCCCAAAAAATAGCGCTAATACCCAACATATGTTTGGTAATTTATTCTTACTATCTGATCGTCGGGGATATACATTTGGTTATGGTTTACAATGGAAAGGAACAAGTACAATTACAAGCCAGTTAGCAATTAGTGCAGTATTAAATGTCTTGACGAAATCTAAGCCAACTCAAATGGTTGCAGACTCGCAAACTACTTGGCTTGATCCAATACAGACAGAAATTAAATCAACACAACCATTCCGTTTAAAAACTTCTAGCAATACAAATGAAGATTTAGTGATTTATCAAGGCAAATTATTGAATGATTCACTTATTGCAGGACGTGATAGTTCATATTTCGGGTTAACAAATACTAAAACTCCTAATCCTCAGCAGTATGCTTTATGGAAACAGAGTGTTGATAACCAAAATTATAATGGTTCTATGGATATTTATAAGGTAAGCCCTGCGAGCTATCTGTCTAATCAGATCTTTAAAACAGCTAATAATGTCAAATCTGGTCAAACTTATATTTTCCCATTATATGCAACTCTAAACTTTAAATTTGATACAGCAGGAATTGCCCCTATTGATTTGGGTATTGTAGTTGATGAAAATGGAGACATTAGAACAGATATTAAACCTAATGCTACTGCAACAGACATGTCTGGTCAGTGTGGAGTGGTTTCGAATACGAGTTTAATTGATAACAATGGCGTTCAGCAGTACAGAATTGGCACAACTGGAGGAACAGAGTCGGCCACCAATGATAAGTCAATTACAGTAAGAATGATTTTTGGGGTGCCTCAATTAGGGAATTTAAATGGCATTGTGGTAGGCCTAAATTCAAATGTAGTTCAAAGTACTTCTCAAACTGGTAGCCAAACTTTACTTGTAAGTGGCGCAAAAATTAACGTTGCTAATCTATTACAAGGGCAGACCAGTGGTGCGAATCTTACTACCTATGATAACAAAACAGTTTCATGGTTAAATCCGTATGCTTTCTATCAACAAGTTTATAATAATATTAAAGATATTTCACCTGCTCCGACTGAGACTGAAAAAGCTTTAGGTCAACGTATGACTGGAACTGTGACACTTAGAACAGCTGATTGTTATCAGATTAAGACTAAATCTTAAAAAAATAAAAGACATATAAAAAAGACCGCGAAAGCGGTCTTTTTTATTATCTAATTGATTAACCTGTATGGTCTAAACGAGTACCCAAAGTTTCAAGATGTGTTGGAAAAACTTGTTTCTTACGATCTTCAAAATAATGTCTTAATGTATGTTCGACACTAGGAAAGGCCAGTTCTCCCCATGGAATTTCATGCTCTTCAAACAGACGACTTTCGATGCTTTCTTCACCAGCACCAAAAATGCCATCTTTCAGCTGTGCTTTGAAAAGAACATAAATTTGACCAATACGCGGAATATTGTACATACAATAAAGTTGTTCTATTTCTATCTCGGCTTCTGCTTCTTCACGAGTTTCACGTGCTGCACCTTGTTCCATGGTTTCGTACAATTCCATATAACCAGCAGGTAATGTCCATAAGCCATAACGAGGTTCAATCGCACGACGACAAAGTAATACTTTGTCTTCCCATAACGCTAAGGCACCGCAGATTACTTTGGGGTTTTCATAATGAATATTTCCACAATGAGTACAAACACGGCGTACTTTATGATCACCTAAAGGAATTTTTTGTTCGGTTTTATGCCCACACGCTACACAGAAACTCATAATTATCATCGAGTATAGAGATAACCCAGCATAACTGAATTTTTAGACTTACGCATCAACTCTATTCCCTAACTTTGATTTTCAGATATGATGCAAAGAGAGACAGAATAATAGGTGAATGGTATGGAAGAGCACTTGCTAACACAAAAGTTACAGCAAAGATTGCGCTTTTCCACCCGCATACAAGAAGCACAAGCTGCAGTACTCATTGCCATTACGAATGAGAATGATCCTAAGGTACTGCTTACACGCCGTTCAATACATATGAACAACCATGCGGGGGAAGTCTCTTTTCCTGGAGGAAAGCGTGATCCTAGTGATACCAGTAATATTGTTGTTGCATTAAGAGAAGCTCAAGAAGAGACAGCTTTAAATCCGTTTGATGTACAGTTGTTAGGTGATTTGCCGATGCAGCGAGCAAGAAGCGGTTTGTCTGTAAAACCGATCGTTGGGCTTATTCCTCCTGAGGTCACTTTAATACCTCAGCCTACCGAAATTGATCGAATTTTCTTTGTCCCGTTACAGCAACTGATCGAGACGCGTCCGACACCCTATGAAGTTCGATATGCTCATCAGTCTTTATATTTCCCAAGCTTACAGATTGATAATGAAATTATTTGGGGGTTAACTGCTCGTATGTTAGTTGCTCTGTTTAAATATGGACTAGGTTATCAAAAAGATTGGCCATTTTTACTTAACTCACCAACCTTTGGAATGCCAAAGTTTTCTCATAAAAAATAAAGATCAGGATTGATAAATTATGATGTATAGCTATCAAGGACAGCACCCAAAAGCATTACATGAGCCATGGGATGGTTGGGTTGCTCCAACTGCAACGCTAATTGGACAAGTAGAGTTAGGGCGTCAAGTCAGCATTTGGTTTGGTGCAGTAGTTCGTGCTGATAACTGTGTCGTTCGGATTGGTGATTTCTCTAATATTCAAGAAAACTCTGTCTTACATACCGATGCTGGACTTGAGCTAAATATTGGTGAATACGTTACAGTCGGTCATAAAGTCATGCTGCATGGTTGTACGATTGGTGATAATAGTTTGATTGGTATGAACGCCGTAATTTTAAATCGGGCGGTGATTGGTAAAAATTGTATTATCGGTGCTAATGCTTTAATACCTGAAGGAAAAGTAATTCCAGATAATTCAGTGGTGATGGGTTCACCAGGCAAAATTGTCAAAACTTTAGATGAAGATGGGGCAGCGAAAATACGCTTGAGCGCATTACATTATGCTGAACACTTTAAGAGCTATGCAGATTTAAAAGAGTTTCACTTTTAAAATCTTTTAATAAGTTATTTTCTATGCCAAGCACAAGCTTGGCATTTTTATTTAGAAAGAGAACAACTCGCCTATCAGAGCCGAGTGGGGTATCATAACCCTCGTTTTTAATCTGATTTAATACTAAGGTTGTGCATGAAATTGCTGGCGTTGGAAACTGCAAATGAGCAGTGTTCTATTTCATTAGTCGATGAAACCCAAGAACTGTTTTTTCAACTCGATACGCGGGCGAAAGCACAAACCCAGACCATTTTGCCTATGATTGAGCAAGGGCTACAACAAACAGGTCTTGAAGTTGCTGGTTTGGATGCGATTGCCTTTAGCCGTGGACCTGGTTCTTTTAGTGGTGTTCGAATTAATGCTGCTGTTGCCCAAGCTTTAGCTTGGTCACAAGATTTACCTGTAGTTCCAGTTTCTACATTGCAAGCTTTAGCACAAGCGGCATACCGACTTGAAGGTTTGGAGCAGGTGACTGCGGCGCTCGATGCACGTATGAACGAAGTTTACATTGCAAGTTTTGTTCTAGATGAACAAGGAATTATGCAGTGTATTGATGAAGAAAAATTAATGAGCTACGAGCCAGCAGCAGCTTATGCAAAACATTGCTTAATTGGTTCGGGCGCCAAGCTACTTCAAGCTGATGCAGAGCATCAAACAATCACTGCAACTGCACAGGATATTGCTTCTATTGCACGTGTTTATGCTGCACAAAAGCAATGGGTGGATGCCGAACATGCTTTGCCAGTTTATTTACGTGATGATGCGTGGAAAAAGATAGCGGATCAGGGTAAAGCAAAATAAAGGCAGTACTCATGCATATATATTTTGAACAAGATTTTCAAGAACAAGCACAGCACTACCAAGCTGTGCTTTGTTCTAGAGGTGTGACTGTCGATTTACAGCCAATTGAAAAGCTGAATGCACGGTTTTTACGTTTCAATCCTGAAATTGCCCTTTGTGTAGATGAAAACGGACTTTGGTTATCTGCTAATGGCATGAAAATGCAGCCTGACTGGAAAGCTGAAATTCCACGTTTAAAACGTGCAAGTCTTAAATCGGAAATGATTGCCCGTGCTTGTCAGTTAGGTGAAAAGCCGGTACTGGTTGATGCAACAGCGGGTTTAGGCCATGACAGCTTACTGATGGCTTATCTAGGGGCTCAAATCCAGCTCGTTGAGCGCCATCCGATTTTATTTACTTTACTTGAAGATTCAAAAGCTCAGGCGGAACGTGATCCATTTTTAAGTCAATTTATGGATCGTATTCAACTGATCTTTGCTGACTCTGCAAGCTATTTACAGGAATTACATCAAGAAGCAAAAACGGTTGATGTAGTCTATCTTGACCCGATGTTCCCACAGCGCGACCAGCATCAACAAGCAATTAAAAAACAAGCTCAAGTCAAAAAACAAATGCAGCTTTTACATCTTCTTTTACCTGAAGATGGTGAGATGGATTTGGGGGATAATTTGCTAGTTTTAGCACAGAGAGTTGCTAAACGTGTAGTCGTTAAGCGGCCACGCCATGCTATTTTCTTGGCAAATCAAGAGCCAGCTCATCAATGGCAAGGAGATGCTTGTCGTTTTGATGCGTATTTTCAGTAGGCTTATGTAAGGTTAGGTTTTATTGCTTGAATAATGCACAAATATATGTGATATAGTTCAAAAGCATGATTGCTAAAATTCTTAGCAGGCATACACTTAAGATGCCTGTCAAAAACGAAATTTTTGAAAACCTTTTATGATTGATCTTAAACCCTCCATTAACTTTTGGCATGATTTTAAAAGCAACCAAATTGCCGGAATGTGGCTGTTTTTGGGGTCAAGACGTTCTTTACAGATTGTACATCCATCTATTCTTCAACTTATTGTTTGGGGAATTTTAGGGGGGTGTACTAACTCTCTTTACAGCTGGCTTGTAGCTGGTCAAATCGGTGATTTTAATTCACAAGGTTTAATTGGTTATGCACTTTGGCCATTCATTGCTTTAATTGTTGGTATTTTTTTATCTCAGCGAACCAACCAACCTCGCTTAATGCTAGTTCCTGCTTTACTTTGGCTGGTTCTAGATACAAATATCTTATTAATTCAATGTTTAATCCAGTATTTGGGGTCTAACGGTTATCTCAACTTTATTCCCGATGCTATTTATAACGGAATTTTACCGAGTTTATTTGTAGCTTTATTCGTGTGGCAAAGTTTAGCCGTAATTTGGGTTTTCTCACGTGAGCTTAAGTGGCCATGGTGGGAACGTGCACTGGTTATGGTTGCGACCATTGCAACGATGGTGGTTTGGCAACTTTCTGTAAAAGATCAACCGATTTGGAAGGTAGAAGATACAGCTCCTACATTTGCTGAAGATGCTTTTTATGCCCAAAGTAAACTTTTAAATGATTCTTTAGAGCAAGTTCAATATGGTGAGCTCGCTAAAAGCCATTGGTATTTTTTAGGTGTTGCTGGCGATAGTTATCAAGATGTTTTTAAATCGGAAGTGGTCCGTATTAAAGAACAGTTTGATACACGTTTTGGAACGATTGGCCGTTCGATGATGTTAGTCAATAATCCAGATACCCGTACAGAGATCCCAATTGCCTCTAAAACTAGTATCGAGCTAGCCCTACGCCGCATGGGGCAGCAAATGAACCGTGATAGTGATGTCCTATTTCTATATATGACTTCACACGGTGAACAAAATCACTTCGAAATTGAAAATGCACCATTAGATTTAGGGCAAGTAGACCCGAAATGGTTACGTGAAACACTTGATAAATCCGGTATTCGCTGGCGTGTGATTGTTATCTCAGCCTGTTATTCAGGAAGCTTTATTCCTGCTTTACAGTCTCCTGATACTTTAATTATTACCGCATCGGCCGCTGATAAAACTTCTTTTGGATGTAATAACGAAGCTGATTATACCTATTTCGGTCGGGCTTTCTTTGATTTAGCTATGCGAGAGCAATCGTCGATGAAAGACTCATTTAACACAGCTAAGCAAACAGTAACCAAATGGGAAGTGGCTCAAGGTGTTGAACCTTCCGAGCCTCAGTGGATGATTGGTAAAAATATGGAACTCATGCTACCTCAATTGGAAAAGTATCTATTTCCTCAGCAAAATACGGGTAGTGTAGATATCGCTCAAACAAAAACAGAGGCTAAAAACGATGCAACTCCTGCAAAAAAACCGCTGCTTTGAGGGCGAGCAGCGTATATACCAATTTGAATCTTCTTATTTAAAAGGACCAGCGAAGTTTGGTGTTTATTTACCACCAGCAGCTTTAGAAGGTAAAGCATGCTCAACTTTGTTTTACTTAGCTGGGTTAACGTGTACTGAAGAAACCTTTGCCATTAAAGCACATGCGCAACATATGGCAGCACAACTCAGCTTAATATTGATTACCCCAGACACTTCTCCTCGTGGAGAACAAGTTGCAGCAGGGGATAACTGGGATTTAGGTCAAGGTGCGGGCTTTTATATTAATGCTACGCAAGCGCCATGGTCTGAGCATTATCAAATGGAAAGCTATTTAATTGATGAGTTATATCCACTCATTTTAAAAAGCTTTCCTGTAAACGCTCAACAAGTTGGTATCTTTGGACACTCAATGGGTGGCCACGGTGCATTAACTTTAGCGTTTAAATATCCTGAAAAGTTTAAGTCGGTATCTGCTTTTGCTCCGATCTGTGCACCAACAGAGTCTGCATGGGGTGACAAAGCCTTTAGTCATTATTTAGGTGCAGACCGCGCTAGCTGGTTGGCTCATGATGCCACCGCTTTAGTCTCAAAGAATGGTGCAATATTTAGCGAAATTTTGGTGGATCAGGGGTTAGATGACCAATTTTATGAACAGCTTCACCCTGAAAAATTTAAGCAAGCATGTTTAAAAGCAGGACAGCCTTTAACTTTAAGACAACATGCTGGCTATGATCATGGTTATTATTTTATTCAAACCTTTATGGATGAGCACTTACAGTTTCATGCAATCCAGTTAGAAAAGGTATCTGGTTAATTAATTTAGTGTTGCCATTCAACTTGAAATTCTTGTTGAGCCATACGGTTTAGATGATCAAGCACCACTTTTTCTAAGTGGTTGTGGTCATCTAACTGACTATCAATAGCAACGTTTAACTGCTCTGTTTCTGGTGCAAGCGTAATCGTTGCTGTAGGCATTAAGATTTTAAAATCCTGTTCAGTTTCTTGTACTTCAAATTTGTGTTTCCAATGATTAACTAGACGTTTTGCAATGCGTTTTCCATCGTTTGTTAATAGATGAGTTGTGCTTTTCATTATCAATCCTCACATTGGTTTAATGTACCTTAACAAATTCATTTGGCCATTAGCATTCTATTGTTGCAACGTTACGTTTCATGTTTGAAATGTTGTCATTTAAGCAAGCAAGGGCGGGCCAAGTAGGTTCTTTTTTGTTATAATTTTTAGCCTCTCCTTAAACTTCTAGCCAGGTCATCCACCTATGTCCAAGCCTTATTTGATTGCTCCTTCTATTTTATCTGCTGATTTTGCTCGTTTAGGCGAAGATGTAGACAAAGTGTTAGCCGCAGGTGCAGATGTAGTGCATTTTGACGTTATGGATAATCACTATGTTCCAAATTTAACTTTTGGTGCAGGTGTATGTAAGGCTTTAAAAAACTATGGGATTACAGCTCCTGTTGATGTGCATCTAATGGTATCTCCAGTTGATCGAATTATTGGAGACTTTTTGGAAGCAGGCGCAGATATTATTACCTTCCACCCAGAAGCCTCTCACCACATTGACCGTTCATTACAGCTGATTAAATCTGGTGGTGCTAAAGCAGGTTTAGTTTTCAACCCAGCAACGCCATTGCATTATCTAGATTATGTACTTGATAAAGTTGACCAAATTTTATTAATGAGTGTAAACCCAGGTTTTGGTGGACAAAAGTTCATTCCAATGACTTTAGAAAAATTACGTGAAGCTCGTAAAATTATTAATGCAAGTGGTCGTGATATCCGTTTAGAAGTTGATGGTGGTGTTGGCCCTGCAAATATTCGTGAAATTGCAGAAGCGGGTGCAGATATGTTTGTTGCGGGTTCCGCAATTTTTGGTCAACCCGATTATAAAGTTGTGATTGACCAAATGCGTGCAGAGCTTGCGAAAGTAGGCAGTGTTGATGCTTAAAAAGATAGAGTTAATCTAAAATAAACTTGTGGATAACTTTGTTTATAACTGTATGGATAACTGTGTTGATAACCGTATGGATAAGATGTTGGTAAAATAAACAAAATTAGATCAACCGTTTATTCTATAGACAAAAACTATGAAAAAAGAACGTATTGGCGTTCTTTTTTTATGCATGTTGAATAATTTATTAGCTGGTTTTTTATTAAGCTTTGCTAAAAAATAACCTGTGCAAAAAACGATGTAGCTCTGTGTAAAACTTTTTGTGCATAGATACGTATAAAACTGTAAAAGTGTCATGAAAAATAAAGCTAAATTTGGTTTAATAAGTTTTTAGTAAGAGACCTCGATCATTAATGACAGTAAAAATTTTAGCGGTAGATATGGATGGGACTTTTCTTAATTCCAAAAAGCAGTACAACAAAGCACGTTTTTTAAAACAATACGAACAACTAAAACAAAATAATATTCATTTTGTGGTAGCCAGTGGTAATCAACTTGCAAAACTTGTTACCTATTTTCCAGAAATTAATCATGAGATTGCTTTTATTGCAGAAAATGGCGCACATGTTGTAGATGCAGGGCAAGAAATAGCTTTTGCTCATTTAAGTCAGCAACAATACGTTGAGATTTTAAAAGCGATTGACCCAGCGTATACCTCAACAATGGTGATCTGTGGGAAACGGAGTGCTTATGTGCATAGCAGCATGAACGCAGAAGACTATGCCAAAGTTGCCCGATATTTTGAAAAACTGACAGTTGTAGATGACTTTTATGCACTAGATGACTTAGTGTGCAAAATTACTTTTACCGCTCAGGAAAACGAAAGCTTTGCGATTTTTGAACATTTTCAAAAGCAAAGTTTTGTAGCAGATAAAGTTTTGGTACCTGTTTCAAGTGGTTTTGGTTTTATCGATTTGATTCTTCCAGACCAGCATAAAGCACATGGTTTGAAGCTATTGCTACAAAAATGGCAGGTTGAATCTGATCAAGTGGTTGCGATTGGTGATAACAATAATGATATCCAGATGATCAAAGCTGTCGGTTATGGATTTGCCGTTGAAAATGCAGTTGAAGCTTTGAAAGCAGTAGCCCCTTATACAACTGTAAGTAATGAACAAGAGGGTGCACTAGATGTGATTGATTTAGTACTTCAGCATCAATCACCATTTGCTTAATTACTTTAAAACAAACAGTTAAGATTGAAAATTGTATCTGTTTAAAAACTTGGTTATGCTAATGGGGTTAAGATTACTCATCGGCTCTAGGCGATAAACCACAATGGCTCTACAACACTTACGCAAGTATGCTTGGTTTGTGTTCCTAATGACTTTGGTCATTGGGTGGAGTGGTGTGTCTGTTGCTCAGACGCCTATGCAGCATGATCTTCACACTATGCCGTGTCATAGTGAAAAAACTTCGCATAAGAATATGCATGTTCAAACAGATGATCAGACTGTATGTCATCAAAATATGACACAGTCTCTTAACTCACATGGTGAGCATTGTCAGGACTGTAATCCAGTTCATTGTCAAATTGTGAATTTGGCATTACAGCAAGCCGTACCAGATATTGACTCGCAATTTATTCCAATCTTGTCTCAATTTAGCAGTATTTATCAGGCTCAGCATTTAGCCGGATACTGGCAAGAAATTTTACGTCCTCCAAAAGCTTAATCCTTTCTTACTTATTTTTTAGTTCAAAGGATTACAGCAATGTCTCATAAAACAATTAGCAGCCTCGTCGCTGTATTTGGTCTATTCGTTTCACCATGGACTCTCGCGGCAATTAAGGAATATCACCTTAATATTAATGAACAACAGGTCAATGTTACCGGTCAGCCGCTCAAACGAATTACCGTAAATGGAAAATTTACAGCACCACTCCTTGAGTTTGAGGAAGGGGATGAGGCTGTTATTCATGTTCATAACCAATTAAAGAATCAAGATACGTCTTTGCATTGGCATGGATTGTTACTACCAGGGTTAATGGATGGTGTGCCCGGTTTCAATGGTTTTAAAGGAATCGCGCCAAACGGAGATTTTGTTTACCGTTTTAAGGTGAAACAAAACGGCACTTATTGGTATCACGCCCATAGTAAAGGCCAAGAGCAAGATGGTTTATATGGCCCGCTCGTGATTTATCCAAAAGGAAAAATACCTGTTGCTGCTCATGAGAAAACTGATCGTGATTATGTAGTGATGCTTTCAGATTTTCATAATTCTTCTAGCGATAGCATTATGAAGAATTTGAAGAAATCTGCTGAGTATTATCAAAACCGCCGTGAAACGGTATCTGATGTTTTGAAGCAAGTTAAAACGCAAGGTTTAAAAGCAACTTGGCAAGATCGTTCGATGTGGAATCAGATGCGGATGTTAAAAACCGATATGTCTGATGTGACAGGCTATACGTTCTTGGTCAACGGCAAGACACCTCAGCAAAACTGGACAGCTAACTTTAAAGCTGGTGATAAGGTTCGATTACGATTTATTAATGCATCAGCGATGTCATTTTTTGATGTTAGAATTCCAAATTTGAAAATGACTGTTGTGAGTGCAGACGGGCAGCCAGTTAAGCCTGTTGCAATTGACGAGTTTCGTATTGGTACAGCCGAAACCTACGATGTCATTGTAGAGCCTACGCAATCAAATTATCAGATTGAAGCAGAGTCTATTGACCGCAGTGGTTTTGCCATTGGGACTTTGCACAATGAAAATACGCAAGCTGTAGGGCCAATTCAAATGCCGCAGCCGCGTCCACGTGCTTTGTTAACCATGGAAGATATGGGCATGAGTCATGGCAATGGGGCAAGTGATGAACATGCTGGCCATCAAATGAACATGCAACATGACATGTCGGCTATGCCTGAAATGAAAAAAGAAGCGAACCATGCTAATCATGATTCTACAATGATGAATATGGATCATGACATGAAAAATAAGTCATCTAGCGAACATGATCATTCCATGATGCAAATGAAGCATGACATGTCAGCGGTGCCTGAAATGAAGCATGATATGCAGGCAATGTCAGCTAGCGAGCATGACCACGCTATGATGAATATGAATCATGAGATGTCTGCGCAATCTGAGAATAAGCCTAAAAAGGATGAATCCGTTTATGGCTGGGCAAATGCTTCAACACCAGCGGGTATGAAAGCACTGCAATATAGTGATTTGCAATCTTTAACACCTCAGCCAGACACGCGTGCACCAGAACGTGAATTAGTTATTCGTTTAGGTGGCAACATGGAGCGTTATATCTGGACCATTAATGGCAAAAAATTTAGCGAAGCTGAGCCATTACAAGTTAAGTATGGCGAACGTATTCGCTTGAAGTTTGTGAATGACAGCATGATGGCCCACCCAATGCATTTACATGGCATGTTTATGCAATTAGAAAATGGCCAACAAGCTGAAAACTTACCAAATAAACATACTCTTATTGTCCCACCTGGAAAAACCGTTACTGCGTTATTGACAGCCGATGCATTAGGCGAATGGGCGATTCATTGCCATTTGCTCTACCACATGAGTGCGGGAATGATGAATAAGTTGATTGTTGCTCAAGTGAATGATGGACAACAACCTGCTCAAGCTCAACCATCTGTTCAATCTGAAAATGAGAAAGGAGCTAGTCATGCGCATCACTAAGTTATTTTCTCAAATGATATATTGCGGTGCTTTCTCGAGCATATCAGTATTTACTTTTGCTCAAGAGCCTTTAACTCATGATCATTTACGTGAACATGGCGGACAGATCTATCAAGCAACAAAAATTGATACTGGCTGGACTCAAAATGAAGAAGGAGAAGGTAGTTTTTCTTCTGAATTAGAAACTTGGGGGGGAACGGATGAAAATAAATTGTTCATTAAAGCCCACGTTGAAAAAGCAGAGTCAGAAGATGCTAATTACGGCAGTTCAGTACTTTATAGTCGAAATGTAGCTGACTATTGGGATGTACAGGCCGGGGTAAACTACGAACGTTTGCAACGCGAAGATGAAAAGCAAGATCGTTGGGCAGGTGTCGTGGGTTTACATGGCATGGCACCTTACTTTTTTGAAACCGATGCTTATCTTTATGCAGGTGAAGACCAGCTATGGAAGTTAAGTTTAGAAACGGAAAGGGACTTGCTCTTTACCCAAAAGTTAATTGGTAAACCTTATTTAAAAGCAGATGTTGTTTTGCAAGATGAAGCTCGCTATGCCAGTAAAACAGGGCTATCTAGTTTACAAGCTGGCTTTCAAACCCGTTATGAAATCAATAAAAAGGTGATGCCATTTGTTGATGTCGGTTATGGCTATGAAAAAGGTTTAAAACAAACTGATTGGCAAACAGGAACCGACTCCGAATATGGTTGGTATTATGGAGCAGGGTTAACACTAAAATTCTAATTGCCGAACAAAAAGTAAGCTTAAACAGATGCCATTGGTTTATACTAATGGCATTGTTTTTTGTGTCAGTTATGGTGCAAAGATGGCTTTAGAAAAACAAGAGAATCAAATACATTTAAGTAAAACTAGCTCTAGCTGTGGGTGCTCAAGCACGACGTCTCAGGAGTGTTTCACGCCTAGTGAACCTGTAGCTAAAAAGAGCCAATGGGTAAGTTATTACCATATTCCTCGCATGGACTGTGCAGCCGAAGAGCAAATGGTGCGGATGGCTTTAGCCTCTTACACTGATGATATTCAAGAGCTTCATTTTGATTTGCCTGCACGCCATTTAGCGATTTATCACAGTCTTCAAGCTGAAATGATTACTCAAAGTTTACAGCGTTTAGGATTAGGAGCCGAGTTACAACAAACACAGCCACATTATGAACCTGTTGAAAAACCAAAAAAGGTTCGAGCTAGTTCCTCAACCAATGCAACACAAAAACAAGTTTTACAATGGTTGTTACTGATTAATGGAGTCATGTTTGTTATTGAGTTGATGGCAGGCATTATTGCTTCATCGACAGGGTTAATCGCTGATTCGCTCGATATGTTTGCTGATGCTGCAATTTATGGCATTGCTTTATTTGTGGTGGGTAAAAATCTAAATGCACAATTAAAGGCTGCGCATCTTTCGGGTTGGTTGCAGTTTGGCTTAGCCATGATTGTGTTGGTTGATGTACTTCGCCGTTTTATTTATGGCAGTGAACCTGTTTCAATTCTCATGATTTTAATTGGCGGATTAGCTCTTGCGGCCAACATTAGTTGTCTTTATTTAATGAGAGACCATAAGGAGAGCGGGGCACACATGAAGGCGAGTTATATCTTTTCTGCAAATGATGTCATCGTCAACTTGGGTGTCATTGTCGCGGGAATATTGGTTGCCATTACAGGTTCGCGTTATCCTGATTTAATGATTGGATTGATTATTGTTTTGTTTGTTTTAAATGGTGCACGAAAAATTTTACAGTTAAAAAATGAATAATATTTTCTGATAGAGGCAAGCCTGTGTCAGGGTTTGCCTTCATTTTTTATTTTAAAGTAAACTGAGTCCTCACATAAAGGAGGAACGACCTCCCCCATAATGGGACATCATGTCGGGACGACCTGACGCTATAAAAATTAGTGAATGTTATGGCTTGGGCTATTTTAATTTTAGCAGGTGTATTTGAAATCATTTGGGCATATTCTATGAAAATGTCCGAAGGTTTTACACGTTTAACCCCTAGTGTTATTACCGTAGTTTTTATGATTTTGAGTGTGGTTCTACTTTCAATATCAATGAAAACTTTACCGCTTGGCACTGCCTATACGGTTTGGACAGGAATTGGCGCAATTGGGTCATTTCTAGTCGGTATTTTCTTTCTTCATGAGCCTGTTGGCGCTATGCGAATGATTGCCGCTGTATTAATTGTGTCAGGTTTGGTTTTAATGAAAATTTCATCGCCGTCTTAAGAGAATAAAACTATGTTGCTGTCTTATAAGTATATCAATTCGCCTGTTGGGCAATTAAAGCTAGTTGCGAATGAAAATGCTTTGGTGGCAGTGCTCTGGGACAATGAAAATCCAAAACGTGTTCGACTGGCTGAGCTGGTCGAACAACTTGAACATCCAGCTTTATTAAAGACCGAACAACAATTAGTAGAATATTTTGAAGGTAAACGCCGTGAGTTCACCTTGCCGTTAGATTTCGAAGGGACCGCATTTCAAAAGCAGGTCTGGGCTGCTTTACTGACCATCCCTTATGGGGAAACAAGAAGTTATAAAGATATTGCACTTCAAATTGGCAATGAAAAAGCGGTGAGAGCAGTGGGCGCCGCAAATGGCAAAAACCCGATTTCCATTATTGCACCTTGTCACCGAGTCATTGGTGCGGGTGGAGCTTTAGTTGGTTTTGCTGGTGGGCTTGATAAGAAAGATATTTTATTAAAACTAGAGCAACAATGAGCCGTTTTTGCGCTCGATTTTTTTAGACTTTTCTACTAAGCTGTTCACAATGATATTTCATAAGGTCGGTGCTTTATTGCATCGCTTTTTTTGAAATATTGATCTTATTCAACAAACTTTGGATGTTCTAAAAATGGCTGTCGGTGACGTAACAATGCCACAAATGCATGTGGTAAAAGGTGTAAAAATTGGCTCAACAGAAGCATATGTACGTTACCAAAACCGACGAGATTTAGTCATTTTTGAGTTTGTAGAAGGCTCAAATGTTGCTGGTGTATTTACTCAAAATGCATTCTGTGCAGCACCTGTTCATGTCTCTAAAGCTCATCTTGCCGAAGGTAATCCCCGCTATTTAGTAATTAACACGGGTAATGCCAATGCAGGTACCGGACCTACAGGTTTGAAAAACGCTCAGGATACTTGTGCAAAGTTAGCGGAGCTTGCTGGTGTTAATAGTTTTGAAGTGCTTCCATTTTCTACAGGTGTGATTGGTGAGCAGCTTCCGATGGAGCGCTTACTTGCTGGTCTTCAGCCTGCATTAAATAGCGTACAAGATGCTGCTTGGAATGATGCTGCATCTGGCATTATGACCACAGACACCGTACCTAAAGGCGCATCTGAACAATTTGAACTTGATGGCATCACTTATACCATGACTGGTATTAGTAAAGGCGCTGGAATGATCCGCCCGAACATGGCAACCATGTTGAGCTTTGTGGCAACAGATGCACCTATTAGCCGTGATTTAGTACAAAAGCTATTAAAGACAACGGTTGAGCATTCATTTAACCGTATTACGATTGATGGTGATACTTCGACTAATGACTCTTGTATTTTTGTAGCAACAGGTCAGGCGGGTGGCGCTGAAATTAAATCGGACAGTGATGTACGCTACGCTAAAGTGTTAGAAATTCTTGCTCGTGTAATGAATCGTTTAGCACAGTTAATTGTTCGTGATGGTGAAGGTGCGACGAAATTTATTACTGTTGCTGTAGAAGGCGGCGCAAATACTCAAGAATGTTGTGACATTGCTTATAGCATTGCGCATTCACCACTTGTCAAAACTGCGCTTTTTGCATCCGACCCGAACTGGGGACGTATTTTAGCTGCGATTGGCTATGCAGGCGTTAAAGACCTAGACGTGTCTAAAATTCAAGTGTGGTTAGACGATGTACAAATCTGTAAAGACGGTGGCGCAGCTGAGGACTATACCGAAGAAGCGGGTGCGCGCGTTATGGCACAAACCGAAATTACCATTCGTGTTGATTTAGGACGTGGTCAGGCCAAAGACACGGTATATACCTGTGACTTATCTTACGACTATGTCAAAATTAATGCTGATTACCGTTCTTAAATATCAGTTATAATCAAGCCTCGACAAAGAGGCTTTTTTATTAGCCCCATCTTTTGATATTAAATGATTCAATCCGTAAATCATTTAAGCAGTAACGTTATATGCGAGCAGGTATGCCAGCATGAAGGATAGAGAAGACGTTTTATGAGTGATGCGACTTTAATTGCCAACGATGCAAAAAACATTGTACAAGCGCATTTAGACCGTTTAGGTGAGCCAAAAGACAATCGCTTAAGTGAAGAAGCAAAACAACAAAAGTTTGCACAGATCGAAGCAGAGCTCAAAAAACGTGATGCTGTCCTTGTTGCTCATTACTATTGCGACCCTGAAGTACAAGAACTTGCCGAAAAAACAGGTGGATGCGTTTCTGACTCTTTAGAAATGGCCCGTTTTGGGCGAGATCATGCTGCCTCAACACTGGTTGTTGCTGGGGTCAAATTTATGGGAGAAACAGCAAAAATCCTGTCTCCTGAAAAAACAATTTTAATGCCGACACTTGAAGCAACCTGTTCACTTGACTTGGGTTGTCCTGTTGATGAGTTCACAGCATTTTGTGATCAGCACCCTGACCATACCGTAGTTGTTTATGCCAACACATCGGCTGCTGTTAAAGCACGTGCCGATTGGGTTGTGACTTCGAGCTGTGCTGTTGAAATTGTTGAACATCTAGACAGCTTAGGCGAAAAAATTATTTGGGCGCCAGATCAGCACTTAGGTCGCTATATCCAAAAGAAAACTGGTGCAGATATGTTGCTTTGGGATGGGGCATGTATTGTGCATGAAGAATTCCGTGCACGTGGCATTGCCAACATGAAAGCACTGTACCCAGACGCTGCTGTATTGGTACATCCAGAATCGCCAGAATCGGTTGTAGAAATTGCAGATGCGGTAGGTAGTACTTCTCAACTCATTAAAGCTGCGCAGACTTTACCAAACGAAAGACTCATTGTGGCAACTGACCGCGGTATTTTCTACAAAATGCAGCAAGCAGTACCCAATAAGATTTTAGTTGAAGCGCCAACAGCGGGTGAGGGGGCAACTTGTCGTTCATGTGCCCACTGTCCGTGGATGGCAATGAATGAACTCGACGGAATTTTAGAAGTTTTACAAAAAGGTGATCAGGAAATACACGTCGATCCAGCGCTTGCTGAACGTGCCAAAATGCCTTTAGATCGAATGTTAGCCTTTAGTGCATCGTTAAAACGTTAAAAAACCTCAAAATGCTTGTTAAATATACATTTGATAAGGATTTTTAACTTTTTTTGAGAATAGGTGTTGACGTCTGAGGGCGTCACGCCTAGAATGCACACCGTACCGCACGATGTGCGATACAGCAAAAGCTGAGATAGATCGGAGCATAGCACAGCCTGGTAGTGCACCTGGTTTGGGACCAGGGGGTCGTAGGTTCGAATCCTACTGCTCCGACCACTTAAAATAATATTTTAAGATCGGCGAAGTATCGCATGATAAGCATCATCGGTTAAGCGCCTGTAGCTCAGTTGGATAGAGCATCCGCCTTCTAAGCGGATGGTCACAGGTTCGAATCCTGTCAGGCGCGCCATTTGGTAGCTTGGTACATAGAACTTATTTGATGGTGGATGTAGCTCAGTTGGTAGAGCCCTGGATTGTGATTCCAGTTGTCGCGGGTTCGAATCCCGTCATTCACCCCAATTTCGGAGCATAGCACAGCCTGGTAGTGCACCTGGTTTGGGACCAGGGGGTCGTAGGTTCGAATCCTACTGCTCCGACCATATTTAAAAGCGTTCAAGCTTTATAAAATATCCCAAATATTAAAAATAATTTCTTCTTGTCTTATTGATAGAAGGAATTTTTTTGTTTTATATATCTAAATTTTAATTCAAACGCCTCCAATATTTGAATTCGTCTCCTTGCATACATATGTTCTCTGTTATTGATATTTCTGCCTTAACTCATCTTTTTCTTGATCTGATAAAAATGCAATTTTAAGACCATTTTCTTGAGCTGTATAAATTTGCTCAGGGCTTAAACCTGCTAATGGGGCGGCAGTTAAATATTCATGTTGTATTTCAATGCCTTCCACCGCTGGGTCATCTGTATTAATGGTAGCAAGTACGCCATGTTCTAAAAAAGTCTTTAATGGGTGTTCTGTTAAAGACGGTACTGTGTTGGTTTGAATATTTGAGGTGAGGCAAGATTCAATACCAATCTGGTGTTTTGCCAAATAATCTAAAAGTTTTAAATCTTGAACTGCTTTAACACCATGTCCAATTCGTTCAGCACCTAATTCTTCAATGGCTTGCCAAATACTTTCTGGACCGGCAGCTTCGCCTGCATGTACCGTAATGTGCCAACCTGCATTACGTGCTTTTTTGAAGTGGTCAATAAATAAATTGCCCGGAAAACCAAGCTCATCTCCAGCAAGATCCAGTGCTTTAATATCATTTTTATGGGCAAGTAGGGCATTTAATTCTTTTTCGCAAGCTTCTTGACCAAAAGTACGGCTCATAATGCCAATTAGGTTCGCTTTTACGCCGTACGCCTGACTACCTTCTTTTACTCCAGCAATCACAGCTTCCACAACGCCCTCAAGGGGGAGTTGATGTGTCATTCCCATGTAACCTGGTGAAAAACGTAGTTCTACATAGTCTAGGCCTTGCTGTGCTGCATCCTGCATGTTTTCAAAAGCAATACGTTTGCAGGCATCTAGGCTCGCTAATACTTTTACACCCCAATCGAGCTTCGATAAAAAACTTAATAAGTCTGGTTGGTTATCCATCACTTGTACGTGGGGTCGTAAAGATTCAATGTCGTAAGCAGGTAAATCTAAATTGTATTGTTGCCCCAAGTCTAAAATGGTTTGAATGCGGATGTTGCCATCAAGGTGGCGGTGTATATCTGTAAGCGGGAGCGTTTTTGTAATCATAGACTTCTTCTTATCTGTTGCTATTAATTCATCATGCCTGTTTAGAGCCACTGATAAAAGTTTGGATTTGCTATGTTTTTGTGAAAAGCGTTGAGTTGAGTTTTTTGAACTTACTATATTTGTATAAGTTTTAATTTTGATGACATTGTTCTGGCCTAAGAAGATAACGCAGTCTGTGTAAGATACAAGCACCAAGATTTTTATTGTTTTTAATTTCGCTGAGCCTGTTTTTTGTTGACTCTTCAATAGTGGATTGGCTGAAGAATGGTCATTGGTATTTTGCCTTTTAGTTGTAAAGATGAATAAAGGCTTGCTAAAGACCAAACTGATAAAGCGATTAATTTATCTGTAGAAATCTATTTCTGGCAAGTAAATGAAAAAGAAGAAATAGGAAGCGCTCAAATGAAGTCGGTACTTTGTCATCAAGCAACATTACAAGTCGTGGACCAACCGAACTTAACACCTGCAAAAGGGCAGGTTTTGTTAGAAGTGATTCGATGTGGGATTTGTGGTTCAGATTTACATATGCAGCACCACTGCGACCACATGCATGATTTGGCTGCACGTGTCGGATTTCATGGTTTAGCCAAGTCTACAGACCCATTTGTACTTGGACATGAATTTTGCGGCAAGGTTTTAGACTATGGTCCAAAAACACGTCATAAATTTAAAGCCGATACACTTGTTTGTGCAATGCCTCTTTTAAATGTAGATCAGCATGGTTATTTATCTACAGGGCTTTCTCCAAATGCTTCGGGTGGCTATGCCGAGCAAGTATTGGCTCAATCGAGCTTGATGTTTGAAGTACCCAACGGTCTAGATGCCGATAGTGCTGCCATGACTGAACCTATGGCGGTTGCATTGCATGCTGTTCGCCGTAGCCGTGTAAAAACAAGTGAACCTGCGATTGTGATTGGTTGTGGTCCTGTTGGGTTAGGTGTCATATTAATGCTTAAAGCGGCTGGTGTTAAAACTGTAGTTGCCAGTGACTTTTCTCCAAACCGTCGTAAGCTTGCCGAGCAATGTGGTGCGGATATTGTGGTAGACCCTAAAGAGACATCACCATTTGCCAACTGGAAAGAGTTTGGTTTGCTTGGCAATGTTTCTGATGCCATTAACATGGGCATGGGACTGTTTGATAAGTTGCAAGCGACACGCTTACCTTGGTGGCATGGATGGCGCATGATTGATAAATTGGGTGCTCTGCCAAAACGTCCTGTTATTTTTGAATGTGTGGGCGTACCGGGTGTTTTACAGCAGATTATTGAAGGGGCGCCTTTATTTTCCCGAATTGTTGGGGTGGGCGTCTGCATGCAAAGTGACAAAATCGAACCCGCACTTGCAATTAATAAAGAGTTAGAAATTCAGTTTGTGTTGGGCTATACACCGCTTGAGTTCCGAGATGCGCTACACATGATTGCAGAAGGTAAAGTGAACTGTTCACCGCTCATTACCGGTGTTGTTGGCTTAGAAGGTGTTACTAATGCATTTGAAGCATTACGTGATCCTGAACAGCATGCCAAAATTTTGATTGACCCTAAACGTAGCGGTTCAGATATTCAATTGATGAGTCATTAATTCAAAGTCATTTATGCTTAACTAAAAGATTGTGATTTGATTAATCACAATCTTTTTTTATGCGTATAGATCGCACAAAGTGGCTCAGCTAATTTGTATTGCTTTTTAGTTGTTCTAGTTCTTGGTAAATCCACTCAACAAATTTTTGAATAGTCGGTGATACATCTTGGCTTGAATGAATGAGATAGTATTTTCGGCTACCTTTTAGTTTCTTATTGGAAACAATCACCAGTTCTTTTTTTTGTAGTTCAGACTCAATCAACATTTGTGGAATTAAAGCCATTCCCATGTCATGACTGGCAGCAACCGCAAGCATTGAAAATAACTCATGGCGTTGTCCATCAAAAGGTTTAGGGTGCTGCATCTGATGGGTCAGAAACCACTCTTGCCAAATGCTAGGTCGAGTGGTTTGTTGCAGTAGAGGAATTTTTAGTAAATCCTCACAGCTTAAATCATAGGTATTTTCATTAATCATCACTGCATCTGGAAAATACTTTTCGATTAATCTTGGTGAGTATATAGGTACAATTTCCTCATCCATTAAATAATGTGCTTGTATGCCGGGCCAGTGGTCAATTTGCTGCTGCGTACCTGCAAAAATCGCAGCGTCAAAAATATTGTCATTAAATAAAAAAGGTTTAGTACTGGTTTCTAAGTGAACCGTAATTTCAGGGTATTTTTGATTTAAAAGATGAAGCTTGGGTAATAGCCAGCGCGTTGCAAAGGTAGGAACCACACCTAATTTTAGTGTGCCACCTAAACCCTTATGAGAAATCACATCGGCTGTACATTTCTCTAAACCTAATAAGTAGGGCTTAATACTTTTAAAATACTGCTGACCAGCAATGGTGAGTTCGACACCATGCCGAGTACGTATAAAGAGTTCAACGCCTAAGAAATCTTCTAATTGTTGAATTTGGCGAGAAACTGCACTTTGGGTAATACATAACTCTTGCGCAGCATAGGTATAACTTAGATGTTTTGCTGCACTTTCAAAGCAAATTAGACCCTGAATGGAAGGGATGCTTCTTCGCATAAATAAATCCTTTTATTTGTCGTCATATTTCAAAACAGCATATGATCTAAACGCAGATATCAAAGTTTAGTATAAAAATAAGCCATTTTTAATGAAATACAATGAATTAAATATCTAAATTTAATACGTCTTATTTTAAATATGCGTAAGTCGCATATCTGCATGAACATTTATCGTTTGATTACTGCATTTTTCACGCATAACATCGAGTTAAATAAAGAAGTTCAAATTAAGCAGAGGATGCGATGAATCACATGGTGACAACAAAAAAAGCAAAAGTTCAATTTAACTGGCAAGACCCATTTTTAATTGAGCAACAGCTTAGCCCAGATGAGCGCATGATTCGTGATGCGGCTCATGCCTATTGTCAAGAACGTTTGCAACCCCGTGTACTTGAACAATTCCGTCATGAAACAACAGATCCATCTATTTTCCGTGAAATGGGAGAGCTTGGCTTACTTGGCCCAACCATTCCTGAGCAATATGGCGGCGCGGGTTTGAACTATGTGAGTTATGGTTTGGTTGCGCGTGAAATTGAATATGTCGACTCGGGCTACCGCTCTATGGCGAGCGTGCAAAGCTCATTGGTCATGGTTCCGATTCATGAATTTGGTACTGAAGAGCAAAAGCAAAAGTATTTACCTAAACTTGCCACAGGTGAATACATTGGCTGTTTTGGTTTGACTGAACCTGATCATGGCTCAGACCCGGGCAGTATGATTACTCGTGCTAAAAAAGTTGACGGTGGTTATCGTTTAAGTGGCGCAAAAATGTGGATTACCAATAGTCCAATTGCCGATGTATTTGTCGTTTGGGCAAAAGAAGTTTCTGCTGAAGGTAATGTGGGTGACATTCGCGGCTTTATTTTAGAAAAGGGTTGGGAAGGCCTATCTGCGCCTGCCATTCATGGCAAGGTCGGTTTACGTGCCTCGATTACGGGTGAAATCGTGATGGATAACGTTTTTGTACCTGAAGAAAATGCGTTCCCTGAAGTTCGAGGTTTAAAAGGCCCATTTACCTGTCTAAATAGCGCCCGCTATGGTATTGCATGGGGTGCGATGGGTGCTGCCGAGTTCTGTTGGCATACAGCCCATCAATACACCATGGACCGTAAACAATTTGGTCGTCCATTGGCTGCAAATCAGTTGATTCAAAAGAAACTGGCAGATATGCAAACTGAAATTGCTTTGGGTTTACAGGCTGCTTTACGTTTTGGCCGTATGAAAGATGAAGGTATTGCATCCGTTGAAGGTACATCTTTAATTAAGCGTAATAACTGTGGAAAGGCACTTGATATTGCCCGCATGGCACGTGACATGATGGGTGGAAACGGCATTAGTGACGAGTTTGGTGTGGCACGTCATTTGGTCAATCTTGAAGTCGTAAATACCTATGAAGGTACACATGATGTTCATGCCTTAATTTTAGGTCGTGCACAAACAGGCATTGCCGCATTTAGTAACTAACTCAATCATTTTTTAAAGATAGAGGTGTTCTTTCGAGAGCACCTTTAGGGATTTTTACGCAAAAATTTATGGAAAATGACAAGATTCATCGTAAGGATACTCATGTGAAGATGTCCTCTGTGTACTTAAAACTAAATATAAGATGGTGAAAATATAGAAGATTAAGTCATACAGAAAACATAAGTAGGCTACCGATGACTCATTTGGGAAAATGAGGAAATAAATATGAACAATGACGTTCAAGTAATATCGAAAGAATTAAGAACCACATTTCCAAGTAACCTTGGAACATATGAAAAGATTGGACCAAATACATGGAAATGGGCGTTGTTATTTGCCTATTTTGCGATGGTGGTCGATGGCATTGATATTATGCTGCTGTCTTATAGCTTGACCAGTTTAAAGGCGGAGTTTGGTTTAAGTACCTTTCAAGCGGGTGCCTTAGGCAGTGCTTCTTTAGCAGGTATGGGTATTGGCGGTATTTTGGGTGGTTGGGCATGTGACAAGTTTGGCCGTGTACGAACGATTGCCAACTCGGTAACCTTCTTTTCGGTAGCGACTTGTTTGTTAGGCTTTACGCAAAGCTTCGAGCAATTTATGGCTCTACGTTTTATTGGTGCTTTAGGAATCGGAGCACTCTATATGGCTTGTAATACCTTAATGGCTGAATATGTGCCGACAACTTACCGTACAACGGTCTTGGGCACATTACAGACGGGTCAGACCGTAGGTTATATTGCTGCGACGTTATTAGCTGGTGCAATTATTCCAGATCATGGCTGGCGTGTTTTGTTCTTCCTGACCGTAGTGCCTGCTTTTGTTAATATTTTCCTGCAACGCTTTGTGCCAGAGCCAAAATCTTGGCAGCTCACCAAAATTGAAAGCTTACAAGGCAACAGACAACCTAAAGAAAGAGTGGTGGCTGAAAAGCCGAAAAGTAGCAGTATCTACAAACAAATCTTTAATAACTTTAAGCACCGTAAAATGTTTTTGTTGTGGATGACCACAGCATTTTTCTTACAGTTTGGTTATTACGGCATTAACAACTGGATGCCAAGTTATTTAGAAACAGAAGTACATATGAACTTTAAAAACTTAACCAGTTATATGGTGGGTTCATATACTGCAATGATTCTAGGCAAAATTTTAGCGGGTTATCTTGCTGACAAATTTAACCGCCGTGCTGTTTTTGTGTTTGGAACAATAGCCAGCGCCGTGTTCTTGCCAATCATTATTTTCTTCAATACGCCTGACAATATTTTGTATTTATTAATCACTTTTGGCTTCTTATATGGCATTCCATATGGTGTAAATGCGACTTATATGGCTGAAAGTTTTTCAACTGATGTACGCGGAACAGCCATTGGCGGTGCTTATAACATTGGTCGTGTTGGGGCAGCGATTGCACCAGCCACGATTGGTTTCTTAGCATCGGGTGGAACTTTTACCATGGCCTTTATTGTGATGGGCGCTGCGTATTTTGTTGCGGGTGTATTGCCAGGCTTATTTATTAAAGATCGTCAGTACGATCCACAAAGACAATCATAAACAATGAAAAGAAGGTGCGTTGAGTGCCTTCTAAAAGATAAGGGTATCGTTATGGGTGCATTACAAGGAATTCGGGTTTTAGATTTAAGTCGTGTACTTGCGGGGCCATGGTGCGGGCAAATCTTGGCAGACCTTGGCGCAGAAGTGATTAAAATTGAACGTCCTCGAGTAGGTGATGACACCCGCATGTGGGGACCACCATGGATGCCCGATCAAGATGGAAACATGACCCGTGAATCTGGTTATTTCCAGTGTACCAATCGTAATAAATATTCAGTTGCGGTGGACATTACCACACCCGAAGGTCAGACTTTAATTTATGAAATTGCCAAGACTGCTGATGTCGTGATTGAAAATTATAAGACAGGGTCTTTGGCTAAATATGGTTTGGACTATGCTTCCTTAAGTGCGTTGAACCCAAATATTATTTATTGCTCGATTACGGGTTTTGGACAAGATGGCCCACGTGCACAAGAGCCTGGCTATGATTTTATTATTCAGGGTATGTCTGGCTTAATGAGTATTACTGGCGAGCCTGATGATGTGGCAGGCGGTGGTGCACAAAAGGTTGGTGTGGCTGTGGTAGATATTCAAACGGGTTTGTATTCCACGATTGCGATTCAAGCGGCCTTGATTGCACGCTCACACACTGGACGCGGTCAATATATTGATATGTCACTCCTTGATGTGCAGGTCGCGGCACTGGCAAATCAGGGAATGAACTATTTAGCTTCTGGTAAAGCCCCACAGCGCATGGGTAATCAACACCCAAGTATTGTGCCGTATCAAACTTTTAAGGCCAAAGATAAAGAATTTATTATTGCTTGTGGTAACGATAAACAGTTTAAAGATTTGTGTATTGCAATTGGTTATCAAGAGCTACTCGAAAATGAAAATTTTGTGCGCAACCAAGACCGTGTCAAATATCGAAATGAACTGATTCCTTTATTATCGGAGCACTTTTTGCAAAAAACTGCTAAAGAATGGGTTGAGATGATTCATGCTTTAAAAGTACCCGTAGGTGTTATCAACTCTATTGAAGATGCCTTGGCTGAACCACAAATTGTACATCGCAATTTGTTGGTCAATATTCCTCATCGTTTAAATGAAAACTTCCAAACGATTGGCTCACCAATCAAGTTGTCTGATACTCCAGTTGAATATCATCATGCACCGCCAGAGTTGGGTGAACATACGGCTCAAATCTTATCGAGATTTAAAACAGCAGAAGAGCTAGCTGCGTTAAAAGAGAAAGGCATTATTGATGGAAAAATTGCTTAAGCTATTGTCATTTTTAATGTGATTCAATTTAAATAAAAACTGTGATTTGCAATAAATCACAGTTTTTATTAGAAACTAAGCGTTTTAATATTTAAAAATAAGCGGCAGCTCTGGTCTGAAATCATGAATTATTCCTTGATGTTCATGATCAAAACTAATTTCCATTAAATGCTCCGATCCATCAGTCACTTCAAAATCATCAAGCGTATTGAACAGTAACGAAGTAGGGTGCTGTTCGAGGTTTGGAATAGAAACCTTAATTGAGGTGATTTCTGATAAATCTTTGCTATGCACAAGTGGTTGTTGTTTTTCTTTCGCAGCAAGGTCTGGTCGTGAAGCAAATGAGAGAAAGAACCACATTGGCTCAGATACAACAGAGTCTTTGGCAACATTTACTTCTAAGCTGGCTGGTAAATAGCTTGGCTTGTAAACCCAATTAGGAAATTTTGCGCCGTTATCATCTTTATCTTTAGGTCTAAAGCAAATACCAAAAGGGGACGGGATATTATCTTGAGCACTCAGTCGTTCAAAAAGCAGAGTTGGTTTGGTGAGATCGCTTGAGGCTTCTTCTGGATTATTTAAAAAGATTAACTCGATAAAAATGTTTTTAAAGAAAAATCGTCTGTTTTCGGTACCTTGACCTGGGTGCTTATTGGATGAACCTTCTGTTAGACCGAATTTTTTTAAAGTTTCAGCTTCGGGAGCGCCTGATTGTACACAAATAAAAATATGGTCCACTTCCATTTTAAGTTCTCATGCTAATGTTGATGAATATTAAATAATTGATTAATAGAATTTTTCATGTTTATCGCAAGTATTTCATCGAAACCATCGACTAAAAAGCGGCTAATTAAGCCTTCAATCACTGTATAGATCAGCTCAGATAAAGCTTCACCATTGGGTATATTGCAGTTTTGTGCAATCAATACTTTAATCCATTGTTTATGGGCTTTAGAAATAGAAATAATGTCTTGATCATCTTGGTTAGATTCAGCGACAGCTCTTACAAATAAACAGCCCTTAAAAAAATCTTGTCTAAACCAGTTAGTGTGCCAATCCAGAATTTTATTGATGGCCTCTAACCCTGTTGCATCTCCCACATAGCCCAAAAGGCTTTGCTTAAACCGTTCATCACGTGCAACGAGCACAGACTTAACCAGTTGATTTTTATTTTTATAGTACGTGTACATCGTGGTTTTTGAGCAGCCAGATTCATCGCGAATCAGATCGACACCAACCCCGACAAAACTATTTTCGTTAAATAACTTCTCGGCTGTATCTAATATTTTTAAGGCAGATTTTGACATAAAACTTTTCCAAAAAATAAAATAGTACAGATCTGTACTATTTGAAATTTTATCTATATGCTTTTTAAAAAGCAATGTCTGTTTAAGGAATAAAACCATGTTCTCGATTTTTTATGGCAAAGAAAAACTGGCTCCATCGCCCACTAAAATTGATGTTTTAAGAAGCCTTGTTGGGGGGACAGTCAGTATTTTTATACTTCTGTGGTTGAGTAAACTCACACACAATATCTTTATCATGGCGCCGTTTGGTGCGACCTGTGTATTGCTCTATACCGTGTCGCAGTCACCTTTGGCACAGCCGAGAAATATTATATTTGGGCATCTTATCTCGGCTTTTGTGGGTTTGTTTTTTCTAAAATTTGTCGGTGTTTCTATTTTTACAATTGCGTTATCAGTGGGCTGCGCTATTGCACTCATGCAGATTTTTAAATGCGTTCATCCACCTGCTGGAGCTAATCCTTTGGTTATTTTGCTCACCGCAAGCAGCATACATTACGAGTGGAGTTTCTTAATTTTCCCTGTTTTGGTTGGTGCAGTGTCTTTAGTTTTAGTGGCGATGCTCATTAATAATATTAAAGCAAGTACGAAGTGGCCAATGTATGGCTTGGGAATTTTAAACAGTAAAAAGTAGGGATGGCATGAAGTGTTTTGAGCTTAAAATAATGAAAGTATTCACTACGCCAAGATAGTGAATACTTTTGAATGAAATTATGATTTCTTGGAAATACGTTCTTCGATGGCAAATTTGAGTAAAGAAGCACTGCGGTAAAAACCGTGTGCGAACTTACCAAATGGCATGGTAATAAAGAAAGTCATGACAGTGGCTAAATGGAAAATCAGTAAAAGTGCCATGTAAGGGGTATTGCGAAATGCCATAAGTGCTAGCCCTGAAGCACTAACGATAAGTAGAAGGAAAATAAAGCCTCGATCTACAGGTTTTTGCTCACGGTCACCATGCAACGGATGACGTTTAAGATTTAAATAGAGTAAGCCAGCAGGCCCGACAACTAAGCCAATTCCACCTAAAGTGCCTAAAATCACAGGCAAGCTTAGGTAAGGATAAGGTGCATGTAGGTCAAGAAAATAGTGATATAAAGTCGCTACACCTGTAGCTGCAAAGCAGAGCATAAAGCCATAAAAAGTTAGGTGATGGAACACACGGCGGATTTGTGTGTAACGGTCATCTTGCTCATTACAGCCTTTACCATGACCGCCATCTAAATATTTAAGTGTTAATACATTTTGAGTGGCTTGAACCAGATCGGGTTTCTCAACTTTGCCGTGAATGACTTTAGAGGTTTGTCGCCAGAATTTGCCAATTCCAATGCCGAGCAGAACAATGGCAACTGTAAAGGTCGCTCCAAATAATAGAGCTAAAAAGTTATGCGGGAAAATCGCATAGAAATTACCTTGATAGCCTGCAAACAGGTCGGTACCTTTGTACCACACCACAGCTAACATGCAAAAAAAGAAAATAAGTGTTAATACCGAAACAAAAGGAATACCCACAGATTTATAAAGTCGACCTAAAGGCTGAGGGGTCGCAAACTCTTGGTAAGTTTCTAAACGTACTTGTGCCATCGCTTTTGGAATGTTTACGCCAAACTCATGAGGTGGGGCATATTGGCAAGCGTGTAAACAAGCACCACAGTTATGGCACAGGTTTGCGAGGTAATGAATATCGGCTTGATTAAACTCAAGGCGTTTGGTCATGGCTGCAAAAACAGCGCAAAAAGACTCACAGTAGCGACAAGCATTACAAATCTGTAGGGCTCTTTGAACTTCTTGCTCATGGTCAGAGAGCTGAACAACTGGAATTAGGGCTTTGCTATTAGCATTCATGTTCAACTCCTTGTGAAAGTGCATAGTGGGCGGCATTTTTTCCGGCAATGCGTCCAAAGGTCGTGCCAATCGACATGCCAACGCCTGCGGTATAACCCTGACCAAGTACGTTGCCTGCCATCATTTCACCTGCGACAAATAGGTTGCGGCTTGGTTTATTGTTAAAACGCACAGCCGCATCATCTTCGACTTTTAAACCTAAATAGGTAAAGGTAATGCCGGGTTTAAGGGCATAGGCATAGAAAGGTGGCTGGTCGAGAGGAACAGCCCAATGGGTTTTGTTGGGAACAATATTTTCGGTGGTGCAGTCATCTAAAACCGTATGGTTAAAGGTGCCTTGTACACAGGCTTGATTAAATTCTTCTACGGTGTGGCATAAGGTTTTTGCATTTAGCCCGATTTTTTCGGCTAACTCTTGAATGCTATTTGCTTTTACACCAGCAAATACAGGTGGCATAAAGCGGCCAATCGCTTTTGAATCAATAATCGAATAAGCAATTTGTTGGGGTTGTTTGGCAACAAGACGGCCCCAAATCGCATAACGTTTTGGCCAGAAGTCTTCGCCTTCATCGTAAAAACGTTCGGCTTTGTTATTAACCACAATTCCCAATGAAACACAGTCAATACGAGTACAAATACCGCCGTCATATAACGGTGCGCGTGCATCTACGGCTACGCAATGTGATTGTGATGGGTCACCAATAATATCGGCGCCTTGATCTATCATAAATTTAAGCAAGTTGCCCTGATTAAAGCGGGTTCCCCGAATAATGAAATTATCGGCAGGCCATTCGCCGTTTTCATTTTGTCCCCATGCTTCTCTTAACCATTCTAAATTTGACTCAAAACCACCTGCGGCTAAGACACAGCTTTTTGCTTTAAACACACGGCCATCTTCAGCAATTGCAGCTTCAAAATGTCCTTGGTTTAACTTTAGATCTTTAATTTTTGTGTTGTATAAAATTTCGATACCAAGCTCTTGGGCACTACGGTAATACGCATTAATGAGGGCTTTACCGCCGCCCATAAAAAATGCATTGGTACGTGCAACATGCAAAGCACCCGATAGTGGCGGCTGAAAATTCACACCATGTTTACGCATCCAGTCACGGCAGGTCGCCGTGCTACGAATGACGAGACGAGCTAAATGTTCATTGGTTTTGCCCGCAGTCACTTTAAGTAGGTCTTGCCAATATTCTTCTTCGGGGTAGGCATCAACCAATACATCTTGAGGAGCATCATGCATGCAGCGAAGGTTACGAGTGTGTTGTGAGTTACCACCACGCCATTCTTTAGGTGCTGCTTCTAGCACAAGCACAGAAGCGCCACTTTCTTTTGCCGTGAGCGCGGCACACAGTGCGGCATTCCCACCACCAATTACAATCACATCATGCATGGATTTCTCCCTTTCTCAGCTAGGGCTAATGTAGCTTTAAAAGGAAAGGTGAAGTGAGAGGCTAGGCTTGAATGGGTGTTTAGTAAAAATAAATACTAATAGCTTAAGTGTTTATAAGTTTCGCACCGGGCCAGCGCTTTTCATTAATCAAGTTTGCTACACAGGCACGAATCACCACCTTCGTGGCTAAGGTGGCAGGCGAGAGTTCTTCTTCAGAGAGGCTAATTAAATAATTAATACGCTCAATGGCAGGTTCTACAACGCGCAGTAAACATAGGTCTTGCCGCGAATTTAACGATGCACCCGCAGGTTGGATGGTTGCCATTTCGAGTTGGCTAATGCTTTCCATTAACAAATGCAGCCCATCAATTTCATAGGCCACTTTAAGCTGATGAATTTTCTGTTCGAGCAACAAGCGCAGTCCATGTCGTTGACTCGGTAAAATCAGGGGAAGTTCTTTAAGCTGTGAATGATTAATGGTTTGAGTATCGATACAGCTTTCAAGGTCGTATTGGCTCAGCACTTCTTTAGGCGAGATTAAAAACATCTGTTCTTTGACTAAAGACTGTATGGCCCACTGTGGGTCGACATCGTCACTAAAGATGATGGCGACATCGAGCTGCCTTGCATTCACCAAAGCTTTGAGGTCACCCGATAAGCCTTCGATTAAACGAACTTTAATGTCGGGGTAACGGTTTCTCATGAGTTTTAAAAAATGAGTGCCTATAACAGACGCAACACTCGGCGAAAAACCGACGGTGACGTGGCCACTTAAACGTGAGGAATGTGCAGAGTCTACGGCATGGTCTAGGTGTCTAAGTGCCAGTTGCACTTGTTGAAAAAAAGCTAAGCCCGCAGGGGTGGGAACCGTACCCAAAGCGGTACGTTGTAAAAGGCGAATAGAAAGCTCGCTTTCTAATTTTGAGATTTGCTGACTTAATGCAGAAGTTCCAATATCGAGATTTTTTGCAGCTTTACCCAAGCTTCCTGACTCGATCACTGCAATAAAATACTTTAATTGTTTCAGTTCCACGGCAAATACTACATTAACCTTTATGGATTAATTCTACACTGGTTTGTCGCTATAGTTTTTACTCTATTGCTTTGAGTAAACCACTAAAAGAGTAAAGGCAACATCACCTCAAGACGTTGCCTTTTAGAGCTTTTATTGTTTAACCTGCTCAAGACCCTGTTCTTCAATAATTTGTGTTGCTTGTGGCGATTTCACAAATTTGATTAACTCTTTTGCGACTTTTGCATGTTCCGAATTTTTACCAATGCCTGCCGCAAATACCGTCACTTTTTGATACGGTGCAGGGATTGGGCCGACTAATTCAACTTGACCATATTTGCCAGTAAAAGGTTTGATTTCACTAATTTGCTGGAAACCAATATCAAACTGGCCTTCGGCAATACGTTTTGCAACGCGGTCGCCTACCACTTTTTCTGCTTTACTCGAAATTACTTTGTACTCGACAGGTGGGAAGCTTGGGAAAACATCTTTTTCAAGATGCGTACCGCTCGCACTTGCTGAATAGCCGATGTGCTTGGCATTTAATAAAACTTTTTCAAACTTTTCTGCAGAACTAATGTCTGGCTTTGGCGCACCTTTAGGCACAGCCATACCAATGCTTGAATTCACTAAAGCACTTTGTGAATTTGGGTCTACATAACCCTTTTCTGCGAGCTTGCTCAGTTCAGGAGCAGCCAAGACCACCACATCAAAACGTTCACCACGATCGAGTCGATTTGGAATTGCAGTCGGTGATGCACCCATTGATGAACCAGATGAAAGGTGAACCGTGTGACCAGTTTGCTTTTCAAATATTGGAATGAGTTTTTCCATAGATGAATAGAAACCGCCTGAGCTAATCACTTCGAGTGTATCTGCGTTAGCAAGGGTTGAGCCTAAGCCTGCACCAGCTAGGCAAATGGTCATGAAGATAGGGGACTTTTTCATAGTATCTCGCTTTAATGACAGGAGAACACAGTACGGAGACGTAAGATCTGCCGTACTGTTCATTAAAATTTCAGGTTAAGTAGTAGTTGTTTTTAAGCGCTAATTTTTGCAGGTTCAGCAATCGCGTCAGTATTTTTCTGTTTAGAACCGCGGCATAGATACAAGCTTGAGATGAGGCTACAGACCGCAGCAAGCATGAGCCAGAAAGCAGGGGTACTAGGGTTGCCTGTGTTTTCGACAAGGAAGGTACAAGCCATTGGTGTCATACCACCAAAAATAGCGGCTGCAAGGCTAAATGCTAAAGAGAAACCAACTGTACGTACACGTTTTGGCATCACTTCGGCAAGGGTTGCAACCATGGTTCCGTTGTACATACCAAAGAAGAACGAGAAGTAAGCAAGCGTAATTAGAAGGTTTGAGAAACTAATGTTGCTCACTAACCAACTTAAAACCGGATAACTTGTAAAGAGAGCAAGTGTGGTAATACCGACTAGTACTGGACGGCGGCCAATTTTGTCTGAAAGCAAACCACCCATTGGTAACCAGAAGAAATTAGACAAACCAACAAACACTGTTGCTAAAAGGCTGTCTGTTACTGACATTTCTAAAGTACGTTTTGCATACACTGTGGTGTAAACCGTAATAAAGTAGAAAGTGGTCGTCGTCATTGCACTCATCATCATGCCTGCAAGGACGATGCGCCAGTTGCTCGCCAATGTGCTGAAAATTTCTTTTGTTGAAGGATGAGTCTTTTGCGATTTAAAGTCTTCAGTTTCCTCTAAAGTACGACGGAACAAGAAGATTAAAGGAATAATCAAACAACCGATTAAGAACGGAATACGCCAGCCCCATTCACCCACTTGAGCCGTAGTTAAGATGGTGTTGAGCCAGTAGCCAAGTAATGCAGCAAACACAACAGCAACTTGTTGGCTGCCAGACTGCCAGCTTGTGATAAATCCGCGATTTTTATCCGTTGCAATTTCTGCGAGATAAATAGACACACCGCCAGATTCAACACCTGCCGAGAAGCCTTGTAATAGACGTCCAATCACCACCAAAATCGGAGCAATAATACCTATGGTTTCATAACCTGGTACAAAGGTAATTAAGATGGTTCCGATGGCCATAAGGCTTAAAGTAACAATGAGACCTTTACGTCGACCAACTCTGTCGACATAAGCGCCCAAGAAAATAGCGCCGAGAGGACGCATAAGAAAGCCCGCAGCAAATACGGTAAATGTCATCATTAAAGAGACATATTCATTTTCAGAGTGGAAAAATTTTGCCGCGATATAAGTGGCATAGAAACCAAAAAGAAAAAAGTCGTACTGCTCTAAAAAGTTGCCACTCGTTACGTTTAATATTTTTTTAAAAGTAGCCCTACGGTTATTCACGACATCCATTGGAGACCTCCTTGGCCTGACAAAATGGAAACATTCACGATTTTCGAGGCTGGACCTAAATTGATTCAATCAATAAATCTAAAGAGCAAATGGGTTAGAGATGAGATTTAGCGAGGTCCTTTGCAGAAAATGTGATGCCTTGTTTCCAGTTCAAACTACACATCTATATTTCGATAAGCAGAAAACCACTTATCATTCGGACGAAAATGTAATCTCAAAAAGCAGGAGGGAGTGAGAGGGCAAAATTAATTAGGTATTTAATAAAATTAATGACTCTTTATAAAATAATTTCCGAACATGGCCAAATCTGGTTTTGAATCAAATCTTTCACACATGCCTTAATGGCTGACTTTGCGGCAAGTGCAGCAGGTGATAATTCTTCTTCGGCAAGGCTTACCAAGTAATTGATTCGTTCAACTTCAGGGTCTACTAACTTGAGTAATTGAAGCTTATGTTTGTACTCTTGCAGACAAGCGCTACCTGGGCGGACACTGGCAAGGTCGAGGTGAATTAGACTGTCCATGAGTAAGTGTAGGCCATCAATTTCATAGACGACATTAAGCTGACCAATCTTGTGCTCAAGCAACTTTCTTAAACTATGGCGCTGGCGTGGTAATACTAAAGGAAGGTCTCCAATTTGTTGAGACTGAATCACACCACTTTTGATGCATTCGGCAAGACCATATTTTTCTAGTACTTCCTTGCGTGCCATTAAATACATTTGCTCGCGTACCAAAGGCTGTATTGACCACTGTTTATCAATTTCATTGGTAAAAATAATCGCGATATCGAGCTGACGCGAGTTAATGGATTGAATTAGATTGCCCGATAGCGTTTCCACAATCTCTAAACGAATGTCTGGGTAACGTTCAGACATTAGCTTCATTAAAGGGATGCCAATCAAAGCAGTAATCGTCGGTGGAAAGCCAAGGCTGACATGTCCAGATAGTCGTGCAGAATGAGCAGCATCTACCGCGAAGTTTACTTGACGTAAAATAAGTTGAGAATGTTTTAAAAAGGCGAGACCTGCGGGAGTAGGGGTGACCCCAAAGGCATTACGCTGTAATAGGCGAATGCTTAGCTCTTGTTCTAATTTACTAATTTGCTGGCTAATAGCAGAAGCACCCACATCAAGTTTTTGGGCAGCTTTACCAATACTACCTGCTTCAACCACAGTCAAAAAATACTTTATTTGTTTGATTTCCATAATAAATGTGTTCGCTCATCATCCTTGATTTAATTTGTACAGATATGAAGGATTGGGAAATCTATCATGTGCTTTAATATTAACAGCAATCCATAAAAAAGATCTTCAATTTGATATTCTAAAAATAATAAAACGATCCTTTTCAACTTTTAATATTAAAATTTCTCCTCTAACTTTTATTTATTATTACGATAAATTTACCCTTAAATTTTATTTTCTCCCATTTCATTTTTCTTAGAATTTTAACCTATTTAATTTTACTAATGCCCCCTTTAATTTATTGGTATCACGATGTTTTCTTGATCTGTGCTTTAATCTTTTCAAATGAAAAAAGGAGCACATTAAATGCATGATGCATTAGAAAATATGATGGATTTTCAAATTATGAAGAAGAGTAACTGATTCAATAACTATTGGAAAAATATATGAGTATTTAGCTCATTTGATCAGAAGGGAAGATTGGGTAAATAGGTTTATTTATTTAAATATTAACGTTACCCATAGCATGGATATGCAAAAGACAACTCAATAGATTAAGTTTTTACTATCTTGTTGTTATTCATCAGTATTATTTAACCGAAGCATTTTTAGATATTTTTGCAAAGGTTTTAATTCTCATTATAGATCTGGTGATTGTCCTAACTTTCCCTCTCCTTAGCTATTTCTTTCAGTCGATTGATTCGTAATTTTTTTAGTAACGCTGCATTACTGAAATTCGCTGTGAAAAAGTGCATTTCAAAACATAAGACCAAAACTAAAAACCAATAAGCATGATCGTGCCAAGGAGGTCGATTATGGAGATTGGTAAAAATCAAAATATGAATAGAGCAAAACGTTATAAGGATGTATGTAACATGAAAAATTTAACTTTACTCGCATTAACATGTGTCAGTGTGACAATGGCTGGGTGTGGTTCAGGAAATGCTTCTAAAGAGGCGGGTCAGCCAAAACGTCCGGAATGTATAGCCCCAGCTAAGCCGGGTGGCGGGTTTGATATGACCTGTAAATTGATTCAATCTGGCTTTAAACAAACAGACCAGCTCAAAGATCCAATACGCGTAACCTATATGCCGGGTGGGGTAGGTGCCGTAGCCTATAACAAAATCGTAAACAGTGACCCTGCGAATAATAATGCTGTGGTTGCATTTTCCACTGGTTCACTTTTGAACTTAGCACAAGGAAAATTCGGACACTTCACTGAAAAAGATGTGAAATGGTTGTCTGGCGTCGCCGTCGATTATGGTCTGGTTTCGGTACATAAAGACTCACCATTGAAAAACCTTGATGACTTGATGAAAGCACTCAGAGAAAATCCAAAAGCACTTAGCTTTGGTGGTGCCGGAAGTGTGGGTGGTCAAGACTGGATGCAAACAGCAATGTTGGCAAAAAAAGCAGGTATTAGTCCTGCCGATTTAAGATTTGTTGCACTTGAAGGCGGTGGGGAAGTGCTGACTTCATTACTGGGGCAGCATATTCAAGTTGGGGTCGGCAATATTAGTGAAGTCAGTTCATACCTAGAGTCTGGTGATATTCGGGTTTTGGCAGTTTTTGCTAACAAGCGTTTAGACGGGAAGTTCTCAAAATTACCTACTGCAAAAGAGCAAGGCTATGACATTGAGTGGCCGGTGATCCGTGGTTTCTATATGGGACCTAAGGTCAGTGATGAAGCTTATGGTTGGTGGAAAAATGCCTTCGATAAAATGATGTCTAACCAGAAATTTGACGCAGTCCGTGAAAATCAGGATCTACTCCCATTTCAGCTGACAGGTGAAGAACTCAAAGCTTATGTTTATAAACAGACCGCGGAAATGCGGCAGTTATCGCAAGAATATAAATTATCACAATAACAAATCGGCTGGGTTGAGAAGCTATTTTTCAGCTCAGTTTTTTTCTGAGGATAGATGATGAAATCTGAACGGATTCTTACCGCCATTATTACGGTTTGTGGGTTATTTTTGTTGATTTATGCGAGCAATTTTGAAGCCCCAATTTCCTACGATCCAGTGGGCCCTAAAGCTTTTCCTATTTTATTAATGGGCTTAATTACAGCGAGTGCAGCGTATCTCACTATTCGACCGGCCATTATGTTTGAACCCGTTGAGTTGGGATGGACAAAACATCTAGTCGTTAAGTTAGCGTTATGTGCGGTGGCTTTAACGCTATATGCATTAGTTTTTGAATGGCTCGGCTTTATTGTTGCAACCCTATTAATGACCATTGCAGTGGGCAAACTTTTCCATGGCAAAACCATACCGGTTTTGGTGACAGGTTTAGTACTTAGTATCAGTACCTACTATATGTTTGACCGTTTCTTGGATGTGCCATTACCACTTGGATTTTTTGGTTAAGGATGACCCGATATGGATGTATTAAGTTTTTTAATGATGGGGTTTGAGGTTGCTTTACAACCACAGAATCTTTTAATTGCTTTGATTGGCGCATTTATTGGAACGATTGTTGGCTTATTACCGGGTTTAGGTCCAATTAATGGGGTGGCAATTTTATTGCCGTTTGCTTACGCTTTGGGTTTACCTGTAGATAGTGCCTTGATTTTATTGGCAGCAGTTTATTTGGGCTGTGAATATGGCGGACGTATTTCAGCGATTCTGTTAAACGTACCCGGAGATGCTGGGGCCATTATGACTACGTTAGATGGTTATCCATTGGCACAGCAAGGAAAGGCAGGAATCGCATTGTCTCTGTCATCGGTCAGTTCCTTTGTTGGTAGTACGGTCGCCTTTATTGGGATTGTGTTGTTTGCTCCTATATTGGCGAAATGGGCAATTGCGTTTGGACCTGCTGAATATTTTGCTCTGATGGTCTTTGCAATTGTTTGTTTAACTGGTCTGGTCAGTACGCAGCCTTTTAAAACCTTAATTATGGCACTCATGGGCCTAGCACTTTCAACTGTGGGAATGGATGCAATTACAGGTGTATATCGCTTTACCTTTAACAGTGTGGGTTTAAGTGACGGTATTGCTTTTACTACTTTGGTTATTGGCCTATTTAGTGTAAGCGAAATCCTATTAATGCTCGAACGTACGACAATTGGTCAAGTTGCCTTAAAACAAGGAAAGCGTTCTCTTTTTAATCTTAAAGAGTTCTTTTTCTCGTTGGTTGCTATTATCCGCAGTTCAGTGATTGGTTTCTTCTTGGGTATTCTTCCAGGAGCAGGTGCAACCGTTGCAAGTGCGATGGCCTATACCACTGAACGAAAAATGGCAAAAGATAGTAGCAAGTTTGGTAAAGGTGACTTACGTGGGCTTGCTGCACCAGAAAGTGCGAATAACGCAGCCGCTTGTGGTTCGTTTGTACCTATGTTGACACTCGGTGTGCCGGGCTCGGGGACGACTGCGGTCATGATGGGCGCGTTGCTTATGTACAATATTGCACCAGGTCCGCAGTTATTTGTTCAACAACCTGTATTGGTGTGGTCGCTGATTGCATCGCTTATGGTGGGTAATATCATTCTGTTGGTATTAAACTTGCCATTGGTAGGCTTCTTTGCCCGCATGCTGAGTATTCCTAATTACATTCTGATTCCGATCATCGCAAGTGTGAGTTTTGTTGGTGTGTATGCTATTCATAGCAATATCTTTGACTTGCTGTTATGTATGGGCTTAGGTGTATGTGGATATATTCTCAGAAAATTTGATTTTCCCTTAGCTCCACTGATTCTTGGTTTTGTACTTGGCGAATTAATGGAATCGAATCTGCGCCGTGCACTTTCAATTTCTCAAGGGGAACTTGATGTCTTATGGAGCAGTAACATTAGTATAGGACTTTGGATCATGTCAGGATTATTATTGATCTTGCCAATCGTTCGTAAATACTTGTTTATCAAAAAGCAACAAGCTTAAAAGGACAGCAATAATAGTCAGCATTGGTTGGCTATTATTGCTCTGAATTATGGAAAAAATAAGCTCAAATCTCAAAGGATTAGCAATTGCTCTGGTCGGAGCTTTAATTGCCAAATATTTGCATATTCCCTTGCCTTGGTTGCTTGGACCTTTATTGACGGCCTTATTGTTCGGTAGTGTTGGTCATCCACTTGCCTGTGACCCCCAGTGGCGACGCATAGGGCAGGTCATTATTGGTATGGCTTTAGGCCTATACTTTTCACCAGCTTTGGTACAGGCAGTGGCAGCATATTGGGGCTTTATCCTCATAGGTTTGGCATGGTCACTTGTGTTGGGTACGTTGCTGGCTGGATTGCAATATCGAGTTAATACCTTGGATTGGGCAACTGCATGGTTTTCTTCGGCCATTGGTAGCGCCAGTGAAATGGTGAATATTGCAGAGCGACACCAAGCTCAAGTCGATAAAGTCGTTGCCGCTCATAGCCTAAGAATTGTGATTCTGGTTGTGCTGGTCCCAATTTTTATGGAGCTTTATTTTCATGTCGAATGGACTGGTTTAAAGATACCAGTGTCGGATCAATTTAGCTTTTTTCAGGTCTTCTTACTGTTTTGTCTGGCCCTGTTTGTTGGTCAGGTTTTTCAATTTTTTAATCTTTTAAACGCTTGGATTTTGGGGCCACTCGCCATTATTGGGTTATTGTCATTTTGCGGAATACTTCAGATGAAATTGCCTGAATGGTTTACTGCCTTTGGTCAAGTCTGTATTGGTTGGTCACTAGGTAGCAAGTTTCCATTTAGCTTTTTAAGGAAAAATAAAAAATTTATTGGAATCACACTGATATTCAATTTACTGGCTTTAGTACTATCGATCAGCGTTGCTTTATTACTGGTTAATTTAAGTCATACAGAAAAACAAATCTTGATTTTAGGCCTTTCACCCGGAGGCATCGCAGAAATGTCACTGATGGCTAAAGCTCTTGGACTCGCAGTACCCATCGTCGTTTCTTTCCAACTCTCAAGATTAATTTTTGTAATTCTCACTACGCGCTTTTTTTATCAATACAGTCTGCAATTGTTTTTTAAATCTAAAAAGTAAGACCCTTTTTTAACATAAAAACTTTGTTGTGCTTACCGCTATAAAAATCATAACTTTTCAATATGGCATCTACGGTCAAATCATTGGCGTTTGGAGCTAAGCAGAAGCATTCAAATCTACATAAAGTGAGGAATCAAAATAAAAAATATCCAGGATGGATCCATGAGTTTTGTTGTGAATAAAAAAATATTGATCTTAGGAATAACTTCAATTTGCACAAGCACCTTACATGCGGCTGCATTTGATAAAACAGGGCAGTCTGTAGCGGCATTTTTACAACCGGGTAACTATTTTGAAGCAAGTTTAGGAATCACAGATGCCGATTTAAGTGGTGTAGAGTCCGGTACCAACCCTTCACATCATTCAATTTCAGATATAGCCAACACCGATTATCGACCTACCGCAGCGTTAAAACTACAGTTAGCACCGCAGTATTCATTTGGCTTGCTGTATGATCAACCTTTTGGTGCCGACACAGAATATTCAGGCCTAAATGGCTTTGTTGCAACGCCAAAAGACATGGTTATGTTACCTGGCATTGCAACAGCAGGACTTGCCAATGCTACTTCTGGTCAGGCTCCTACAGGAAATGCAAAATCAGAATTTGATATACAAAATTTAAGCTTTATTTTGGGATATCAACCCACAAAGAACTGGAATCTTTATGCGGGGCCAGTCTATCAAACCTTTAAAAGTCAGGTTGAATTAAGAGGTAATGTATTTAGTCTTTACAACGGCTATGACTTTCACACCAAAACTGTAGGTGACTTGGGATGGTTAGCAGGGCTTGCCTACCAGATTCCGGAAAAAGCTGTGAAAGTCTCATTAACCTACCGTTCAGCCATTACTCACAAACTAAACGCGACTGAAAATGCCCCACTCATTGAGATGTTAAGCACTCAACAAGGTCGTGATTTAGTTAATCAGCATCTAGACTACATGATTTCTATTGGTCAGATGACTCCACAAAAGAAAGCTTACTTAAATCAGATTATTGCCAATTTGCCAGAACAAGAAGATACAGGTACAACAAAATTTAAATCTCCTGATTCAGTGAATTTGGAGTTCCAGACCGGACTTCGTCAGGGAACGTTACTGTTTGGTAGTTTACGCTGGGTAAATTGGAGTGATCTCGCTCTACAACCTTATCGCTTCGGTGAGATCTCAAAAGTTGTTGGCGTACTATCAACGCCAAGCCGTCCGGAAGGTTTTAATTTGGTTCGTTATTATGACGACCAATGGTCTTTAAATTTAGGGGTTGGACAACGCTTTTCACCTAAATGGTTAGGCTCTGTGTCGGTTGGATGGGATTCAGGAGCAGGTGATAAAGTGTCAACGGGTGGCCCAACCAAGGGATATTACAACTTGGGCGTGGGTGCTCAATATAGCCCGACATCGCAATACTTTATTTCTGGTGGCGTGAAGTATTACTGGTTAGGTGATGCAAAAGCTCAGCTTGGCGCGCAAGCAGGTAGTGACTATTATGTAGGTGAGTTTAAGGATAACCACTCAGTCAGCTATGGCTTAAAAATTGGATATAAATTTTAAAATTAAATCAGTCATTTATAAGGTTTTAATTACATGAATAAAATCATTAAAAACAGCCTATTTTTAGGATTATCGACTTTCATTGCAGGTTATGGAACTCTCCTTCATGCGGAAGCAAGTCCAACAACTTTGCCGGCGGTTTCGCAAAAAGCGTTAACCATTATTGATACGCAAACAGAGTGGTTAAATAAGGTCTATAAAGACATCCATGAACACCCTGAACTTGGGTTTATGGAAACGCGTACCTCAGCAATTGTTGCCAAAGAACTTAAGTCACTGGGTTTTGACGTTAAAACGGGAATAGCCAAAACAGGCGTGGTTGGCATTTTAAAAAATGGTGAAGGGCCAACAGTCATGTACCGTGCCGATATGGATGCCAACACTGTTGAAGAAGCGACTGGTTTACCATACGCGAGTAAAGTGCGTGTAAAACTTGATGATGGAACTGAAACACCTGTAGCACATATGTGCGGTCATGATGCACATGTGACATGGATGCTCAGCATGGCAAAAACATTAGTCGCTTTAAAAAAGGAATGGAGCGGAACTATTATTTTAGTCGCGCAACCTGCCGAAGAGCCGATCACAGGTGCAAAAGCTATGGTGACCGATGGCTTATGGACAAAATACAATTTACCAAAACCTGATTATTTCTTTGCAGTGCATACCACGCCTGCACCTGTAGGCGTAGTCATCAATGCACCAGGGCCACGTATGGCGGGAACCGATCAGCTTGATGTTTTATTTAAAGGTGTGGGTGGGCATGGTTCACTACCAATGCTCACCAAAAACCCAATTAGCATGGCGGCCAATGCAGTAAATCAATATCAAACCATTATGGGTAACGCAGTTGATCCGCAACAAGCGGCAGTGTTATCGATAGGCTCAATTCAGGCTGGAAATTCGAATAACGTGATTCCTTCTACAGCATTGGTCAAAATGAACTTGCGCTGGTTTGATCCTAAAGTGCGTGAAACCATGTTAAATAACATTAAGTCTATGAGTGAAGGCGCGTCTCAAATGCAGGGGATGGGTAAAGACCAAATGCCGACCTTTACTTTTAAAGGTTCAAGCACACCTGTAATTAACAATAAAGAATTTTCGGCACGTTTAAATGGGCCTTTAAAAGCATTATTAGGCGATAAACATGTTCTAACTGAGTATCCTGCGGTTATGGGGTCAGAAGATGTTCACCATTTATTAGGCGACCAAAAAGACATTCCGTTTAACTTTATGTTTATTGGTGTGGCAGACCCAGTTGTGTTTGCAAATGCAGTCAAACAAGGCAAACCTGTGCCTTATATTCCACATAGTCCAAACTACATTGTTGACTTAAAAGCTTTGCCAGTGGGTGCTAAAGTCACTACAGTTTCGATGCTAGAACTGCTTACTAAAAAGTAAGTTACTCATAAAAAAAGATGCATTCACATGCATCTTTTTTATCTAAGTTTTTAAAAGTTAAGAGCAAGCCAGATATTTTTCTCGATAATGGATAGGTGATAAATCGGTCCAGCGGCGAAACGCGCGGGTAAAACTACTTACATCGGTAAAGCCAAGAATATAAGCAATCTCAGTAATATTATGGCTTGAGTTTTTAATATACGATAAGGCGAGCTCATGCCGAGTCTGATCAAGTAACTCACTATAAGAGGTGTTTTCGGCAGAAAGTTTGCGTTGCAGACTCCGTATGCTTAAGCCCAGACTTTTCGCAACATCTTGTTGTTGAAAATCACCTGTAGATAATTTTTCAATTAATTTTACTTTCACTCGTGCCAATATATTTTCTTTATCGAGCCGTGCCAGATAACGATTAATAATTTCATCATATTCTTGGGTGAGAGTCGGATTTGCACCTTCTAGTGGTTGTTCTATGGTTGCCGTGTCAAACACAATCATGTCTTTGGGTGCATTAAACACAATCGGGGCTTTTAAAATACTCTGAAAAGTTTCTAGATCTTCGGGCTCTGAACGTCTAAGTTCAATGCGTAATGGCGAAAAAACAGAACCTTGTAACGCACGACTTGAACGAATAAAAACAGAGATAAATGCATCTATTGACTCGGGCTGAACTTCGTCGGGAACATGAATAACAAAATAATGATTATTTCCTTGCCCATAAAACTCTAACTCTGGAATATCCGTAACCACACGAAAATAACGAATAATTCTTAGAAACATCTCTTTTAGGGTGGTGCTGGTAATCAGTGAATGCCCTAACACATGAAAAGTATTTTGATTGACTTGGCTGGCAACTTTAAGGCCAAAACATGAATCTTGAGTTTTCTGAACTGCTAATTTCCATAAATTTGCTGTTTGTTTTAATGAATATCGTGCATCAGGATTACTCAGAGCCTGAATATCTAAACCTGCTTGTTCTAATAAAGGTTGACTATCAACACTGGCTTTTTCAAGCGCTTTTTGAATCGCTTTTACCCAGCTAGCTAGTGCCGTTGCTGTCTGTGGCATGTTATGTCCTATAACTTGTGATTCATATTCCTGTGAACAGTATAAAAGATTCAAAACTAAAAAATCTTTTGTTTGTTTTGAATCTTTTTATTTTGGCATCCATAGCCAATAGATTGGCGTTTCGAGCTAAGCACACTTAGGGTGATCTAAATAAAGTAGGGGCATGAAAAACTGAGGAATAACGGATGACCTACATATATAAAAATCCTGCCGGAATGACCGATAGCGAAAAAACCGAACATATTAAAAAAGTAGTAACAGCAGAAGGCGTGGCTTTACGCAAACGCCATCCTATTTTGAACCATCAAAATGCCATTGGGGCGATGATTCTATTTATATCTTTGGTCGGCATGATAGCGACTGCCGTGCTCTATATAAATCATCAACTTTCAGCTTGGTTTGCAATTCCAATTATTGCTTTTTTTGCATCGCTCACCCATGAGTTAGAGCATGACCTGATTCACTGGATGTATTTTAGAAAGAAACCATGGGCACATCATTTAATGATGGGCTTAGTCTGGTTAGCTCGACCAAGTACCATTAACCCGTGGAAACGTCGTGAGCTGCATTTTAACCATCATAAAAACTCGGGCACCGAAGTCGATTTAGAAGAAAGAGCTTTAACCAATGGAGAGCAATGGAGCATACGCCGACTCATCGCGATTGGTGATAACGGCTTGGCGGTCTTGTTCCGTATTATCTCTGCAAGCAATTGGACGGTTAGAAAAGTCATTTTTAAACGTGCATTTATGGCTTATTTTCCGTTAGGAATTATTCATTGGTCGCTGTGGTATATCTTCTTAGGTTTTCACGCAGTTGATTTAGCTGCAAGCTTGGCAGATGCACCAATTGCTTGGTCGGCTACCACTTTAAATATTATGCATGTGATTAATATTTTGACTGTTGTTTGGATTGCACCGAATGTGCTGCGTACCTTCTGCTTGCACTTTGTGACTAGCAATATGCATTACTACGGTGACGTTGAATTGGGTAATGTCATTCAACAAACTCAAGTATTAACGCCGTGGTGGATGACTCCGTTCCAATTGTTTTGCTTTAACTTTGGTTCAACGCATGCCATTCACCATTTTGTGGTGAAAGAACCATTCTACATTCGCCAAATGACCGCACCAGTTGCCCATAAAGTCATGCGTGATATGGGAGTACGGTTTAACGATGTCGGAACCTTTAAAAGAGCAAATCGTTGGAATGTAAATGATTTATCAGAGTCAAAAAGTTAAAACATAGCTTTTTATCTCACTCAAATGGACTGAGTTCTGTACGAAGCGCTCAGTCCATTAACCATAAACTCACTATACAGTTTCTTAAAAAATAACTAGCTCTACTGAAACTTAGTAAAAAGCAGAATTACGCCTAAGACACATAAGATTGATCCAATCACCTTATTAATCTGTACTTGCTTGGCTAACATTTTTTGTCTCAGTAGCATGGATGAAAACAGTACAGCCACCAGTGAAAACCATACAAAATGAGCAAAAGACATAAAAAAGCCATAAGCCAAAAGAATCGATTTAGGCGTGGTTAAACTCACAATTTGTGTATAGGTGCTAATCACAAATAGCGTGGTTTTAGGGTTCAGGGCATTGGTAAAAAAGCCGTACTTTATGGCTTGCAAAGTACCTATAGAAGTTAAAGCAGCAGTGTCTAAAACAGGTTTTTGAGTAAAAGTTTTATAGCCAATATAAATCAAATAAAGCGCGCCAATATACTTAACAATATTCAAAATTTGTGGCGTATAAGTCATCACAAAGGCAACGGCGACTAGTGTATAGGTCACATGTACCAACACACCAAGCGATATTCCCAGTGAAGTGAACACACCTATTTTTCTGCCGTACAGATAACTATTTTTCGTAACGATCGCGAAGTCAGCGCCAGGGCTAACCACCGCTAAAATCGTTATGAGAATAACCGCAATAAACTCTGCCATTATCTTGCACCCTCACTGAAAACGAGGGGATTAATCTGTACTTTTTGGAATGTATTTGAGAGGAGAACTGTTTTGCTTAAAGCTGTTATTCTTTTCGTGAGAAAGATTGGGGCTTTACATTTCGGAAGATAGATATCGATATCTAATATATTTTTCATCATCTAAAATAGGATTTAATAAAGATGATTTTTATTTTGAACAGAAACCTAAAAATAAAAATCGATAAAAACGACTATATATCTATGAGTTTTTGGAATGATTGAAAGAATATCGCTGAATTCATTAAAGTTTTTCTACTTTGTGGCGAAGTATGGCAGCGTCACTTTAGCTGCAAAGAAATTATTTGTGACGCAAAGTGCGGTCAGTAAACAGATTTATAATTTGGAAGAAGCTTTAAATACGACTTTATTCGATCGTAAAAATAAAACACTTGTGATGACCGAGCAGGGCGAAATTTTACTGAGTTGTTGCCATCAAGTTTTTGGTCAACTCGATGAATGTTTAATAGAACTCAGCCAGCCTAAAACTCACAACAAGCAACTGGTCTTGTCGTGTGAACCGACGCTTTCCATGAAATGGCTCATTCCTCGGTTATCAAAATTTAAAAAGCTCGGGCATGATTTTGAAGTTGTGCTACTCACAGCAGGCGGTGTGGTCGACTTTGAAAAAGATAATATTGATATCGCGATTCGCAGAAATGACTTTGATTGGGGAGAGCATATCTATAGCGAAAAGATTGCCGATGAATATATCGCTTTAGTTCAAGCAACCAAGCCATCGGAAACAACCGACGTACTCATTTCGACCTCTAGACCGAATTTTTTCAAAAATATCACTCGCATTGCTGAGTTAAAGCAGAGTTTAAAAGACTACGCTAAAGTTGAACTCGAACATTTTTATCTATGTTTAGAAGGTTGTTTGGCTGGACTCGGCGCAACGGTCATCTCAATTTATATGATTGAAAAAGAGCTTGAGTGGAACTTACTGAAAAAAATTTCACCTGTTGTGCAAGATAATTCAGCCTATTTTTTACTTTCTCATAGTGCTTTTGAGGAAGATTCACGCAAAACCATATTTTTAGAATGGCTAAAAGCAGAGATGAATGAAAGTCAGCACACATTACTTTAGGTTGATTCTTTCTAACTTAAATTTTTGCTATTAAGTATTTGAAAGTAATAATTAATATTTAAAATGATTAAAGTGCCGTGTGAGCGCCGTATCTTGAATTTCTGTTGTCTAAAATTCCCGAAGATGAAAAATATTTAACTTCATACTTATTTATTAAACCCTAAACATGAATTTCACTCAGTTTGTAATGAGACTAAATCATTTTTATTCATGTTCTGATTACGGTATAAATCTATTCATGCTCTGAAGCGCTCCAGTAATTCACTTTGATAAGACCATAAGGCACAAAACTGACAAGTCTGGAAAGTTTAAAAAGAGCAAAAAGTTTTTATTTAGGTTTTATCTAAGAAATTAGGGTACTGATCACAATGAGTAAAGAATTTACATTTACGATTAAGAGTATTTGTTTCGATGAGAACTATCGTCCAGCAGACAATACACGTATTACAACCAACTTTGCTAACTTGGCAAGAGGGATGAGCCGCGAAGAAAATTTGCGCAATACATTGCAGATGATCGACAATCGTTTCAATGCCTTAGCTCATTGGGACAACCCTAAAGGCGACCGCTATGGCGTTGAACTTGAAATCATTTCAGTTGAAATGAATATTGATGCCGAAAATCGTACCAGCGGGCTTCCTCTCATCGAAATATTGAAAACCAATATTGTTGATAAGAAAACCAATGAACGCATCGAAGGTATTGTGGGCAACAACTTCTCGTCTTATGTACGTGACTATGACTTTAGTGTGCTGTTGTTAGATCACAACAAAAACAAGTCGACTTTTAGCACGCCAGAGAAGTTTGGTGAATTGCACGGTAACTTGTTTAAGAGCTTTATTAACTCTGAAACTTATAAAGCCAACTTTAAAAAGGCGCCTGTGATTTGCTTAAGCGTTTCGACGACTAAAGAGTACCACCGTACTGAAAACGAACATCCAGTTTTAGGTGTTGAATACAAGCAAGAAGACTATTCACTCACTGATGAATATTTTCAAAAAATGGGCTTAAAAGTTCGCTACTTCATGCCGCCAAATAGCGTTGCGCCGTTAGCGTTCTATTTTACAGGCGATTTGTTGAGTGATTACACCAACCTTGAGTTGATCAGTACCATTAGTACGATGGAAACGTTCCAAAAGATTTACCGTCCTGAAATTTACAACGCAAATTCAGTGGCTGGAAAATCTTATCAACCAAGCTTGAAACACGAAGATTATTCACTTACTCGAATTGTGTATGACCGTGAAGAACGTAGCCGTTTGGCTATTGAGCAGGGGAAGTTTGTTGAAGAGCAATTTATCAAACCATACCAAGCGATTCTTGAGCAGTGGTCTGCTAATTACGCTCCTAATTAATCAACATACGGGTCATTGATCATGAAAAAATTATTACCAACTTCAACTGCTGGCAGCTTACCAAAACCGTCTTGGCTTGCAGAACCTGAAAAGCTTTGGTCGCCTTGGAAACTTGAAAATGAAGGCTTAGTTGAAGGTAAAAAAGACGCGTTACGTTTGGCATTGCACGAACAACAACTTGCAGGCATCGACATTGTGAGCGATGGCGAACAAACCCGCCAACACTTTGTGACCACGTTTATTGAACACTTAAATGGGGTAGATTTTGAGAAGCGCGAAACTGTACGTATTCGTGACCGTTACGATGCAAGCGTACCCTCCGTTGTAGGTGCGGTGTCTCGTCAAAAGCCTGTGTTTGTTGAAGATGCTAAGTTTTTACGTCAGCAAACCAATCAGCCAATTAAATGGGCATTACCTGGCCCAATGACTATGATTGATACGCTTTACGATGGTCACTACAAGAGTCGTGAAAAACTTGCTTGGGAATTTGCAAAAATCTTGAACCAAGAAGCGCGTGAGCTCGAAGCTGCTGGTGTAGACATTATTCAGTTTGACGAACCTGCATTTAACGTATTCTTTGACGAAGTAAATGACTGGGGCATCGCGACTTTAGAGCGTGCAATTGAAGGTCTAAAATGTGAAACTGCGGTGCACATTTGCTATGGTTACGGCATTAAAGCCAACACTGACTGGAAAAAGACACTCGGTTCTGAATGGCGCCAGTACGAAGAAGCTTTCCCGAAACTTCAAACGTCTAACATCGATATCATCTCGTTAGAATGTCACAACTCACATGTGCCTATCGATTTACTCGAACTCATTCGTGGTAAAAAAGTCATGGTTGGCGCAATTGATGTTGCATCTAACCAGATTGAAACACCAGAAGAAGTGGCTAACACACTACGTAAAGCGCTTCAGTTTGTAGACTCTGACAAGCTTTACCCTTGCACAAACTGCGGTATGGCGCCTCTTTCTCGTGAAGTGGCACGTGGCAAGCTAAATGCTTTAAGTGCAGGTGCAGAAATCGTTCGCCGAGAACTGACTGGTTATGATCTTACTGCTTAATATTTACCAATAAGTGGTATAAAGGGTTACTTTTTTGATAGCAGTTGATAATCAAACAAGTAACCCTCATTTTACTTACTACATGTCGCTCTAATCAGATCGCATGTCGATAGTACCTTCCTGATGGAGTTGGGCGGTATAGCAAACACACAGGACAAGGTACGGTTCAATTTAGGAATAATGTCATGGTTCAAGCAACAGACTTTAGAAATGCAATGTCTTTACTCACAAGTGCAGTTAGTGTTGTGACTACGGCAGGCATGTCTGGCCGTTTTGGATTTACTGCCTCTGCTGTTTGTAGTGTGACTGACACACCGCCAACATTATTGGTGTGTATGAACCAATCTGCGAGTTCACATGCACATTTCCTAGATAACAAAATCTTAACTGTGAATGTTTTAGGCGCGCACCACGAACATATTTCAAAAGCATTTTCATCCAAACTCACACCAGAAGAGCGCTTTAAACATGGCGCATGGATTGAGTTAGAAACGGGTTCACCTGTGTTGGATGATGCTTTGGTAAGTTTCGATTGTGAGATTGAGCAAATTCAACAAGTCGGCACACACACGATTTTTATATGTCCGATTGTGGCGATTAAACAAAGCCAACATGACCAAAGTTTGGTTTATTTTAACCGTGCTTATCACCAAGTGGGACAGACAGAGATTGTCTAATCCCACTTTCCATTTTGTTGTTTCAAATTAAAAGTTAAAAGATAGAAATGAATAAGCATGGATCGCTTCACTTAATTTAAAAATACAATTAAATATAATATCTAAAATAATAATTAAGTTAATCTAATGAAAAACAATAAGAAATTTAATTACTTGTCATAAAAGCTACATTGACACCTCTAAACTCTCGGATTATCCTTTGCGTGCTGGCCACATTGCCAGCCGGCTTTGACAGGCTGAATGAAAGATCGCATCAGAGTTATTCCGTCTGAGGGATAGTCTTATGCGTAAACTCCTCGTCTCCTCCCGTAGCGGTAGGACGGGAGAGGGACACCTTCGGGTGTGCTGGTTAAATCTTTCACCAGTCTGTCAACCCTCTTTCGTTCTGCCACCATAATTCTAAATGAATGCTTTGGCAGAACTCCCAAAATCAGGAGTTGGCTATGCACATCCATCATTTCTTGGCCCTCAGTGTCAAAAGCTATAACGACACAACTTAAAAATTTAAAGCAGCTTGAACGCCATAAGGTTTTCAGGCTTTAAGTCATTTTTACTTAAAACTTAGCAAAACAAAACTTGAGATGTGCCAAGCACCGTCTTACGGCTTTGCTGTGCCTTTTTTCTCCCAGAAAGGGCACAGGCTTTTTATCTCATTTAGAAACAACAAGAATTTATAACGGTAAAACTATGCCAACTTTAGAAAGATCTTCCAAAAAATTACAGGTTGTTCAAACCGCTATCCAACTCTTTACCACGCATGGGTTCCATAATGCAGGCGTAGACTTGATTATCAAAAAATCCAAAATTCAAAAAGCCACATTTTATAACTACTTTCAATCGAAAGAACGCCTTGTTGAAATGTGTCTAATCTTTCAAAAAAGCCGACTTAAAGAAGAAGTTCTGGCAATTGTCTATTCACATCGCTACCCAACCGCAGCCGATAAACTCAAAGAAATTGTTCGTTTACATGTGGATGTGAATAGCCTTTACCATCTTTTGTTTAAAGCCATTTTTGAATTAAAACTGCTTTATCCACGGGCTTACCGCATGGCAGTTGAATACCGTAAATGGCTACTTAAAGAGCTTTTTGATTTGGTCTTTAGTCTGCAAACCAACAAACCCAAACCCGATGCCAACATGGTTTTAAACTTAATTGATGGCTTGATGCTACAGGTTTTGAGTTCAAATAGTGTGGATGAGCGGGATGTGGTGTTGGAGAGGTTTTGGGAGGCTTAGAACCGATCTATATATGACCTCTTTACCTTATGGGGAGAAGTAGGTTGAAAAGCAAATTGAGCTAAACCTAATTCTGTAAGCCTAATTTTCATTGTTTCTTGAGAAACGTTAAAAATTTCAGTCAAAGGTAAAATGATTTTTCTATAATTTTCAAAATTGCATGGTTGTGAATCAATGTATAGGGGTGCGAAACCTCTATTCCTAATGCCATAATGTTGTAAATAATAGTTTAAAGTCGCTTTTAACCGATTTTCAGGCAGTAGTAAGCAACCCGCAAAATAATTTGCTTGAAATTCTAGACGATCAATATTCTGAGTAATTTCTATATCTACAGAATGAGATTCCATAGCTGGTGAAAAGCTCTCTGAAATTATATATTTGCTATGGTTAAGAAAAATATGTGCTATTTCATGTGCTTTTGCAAAATTAATTTGATGTTGAGAAAAGAAGCCACTTCCAAAAATGGTAATAGTTTTTAATTTGGTTTCTAGCTTACCAATAATATTGGGATGTTCAGGAGTATCAATCTCAATAAGTTTATAACCTAGAGTATTTATTATGTCATTTAAATCTATCTCATCGTTTTTATAAAATTTATCAAATAAATTTTCTGCAAGAATACTTAACTCTTTTTTAGATTTATAAGGGATAGTTTTAGAGTATGAATTCACACGGTGTTGTGTGAAAAATTCTTTTGGAGATACATCTTTCTGCAAAGAAAGGAAATCATAAATTAAATCTTTTGGAATGCTTGTAAAGCGTAAGGGGGTCTGAATAAAGATATTCGTAGAAGAAATATCTTGGAAATTTTCTGAAGTGAGAGCATTACTTATAATTTCATCGTTATTCTTTATTCTATTAATGGTTCGATTAAGAATAACTTCATGCTTTTCTTGAGTATTTGCAATTCGCCAAAGGCCAATTTTTCTATTTTTTGCAACATTTAGTGCGCTTTTTTGGAAGCCCTGTGTGGTAATGAAAATAGCTATAATATTATGTAAGCCAACTTGTGAAACTTTAGCAGAAAATTCTTCAATATCATCAACAGGAACATTGTTTGAATAATTTTTACATTCAATCAGCATAGTAATGTAGGGGGCTGGTTGATCTAATAAGTAAACTTCAATAGCTACGTCGAAGATAATATAATCCTCTCGATCCTTTGAATAATATTTCTTTTGCTTGAGAGGTGGATCAGGAAATTTGAACAACACTTATAAGTGATATTTTGCTCCCCAAATGATGTTATAAACATCAATATATGGAGTATTTTATGGCACGTAGACCAAGAA
>NZ_JBBAXE010000021.1:0-68543 GCF_059800965.1 Acinetobacter sp. LT1 | reverse complement strand
GATGAGTTTTACTATGACCAGCTACCACAACAAAATAAGGTAGCTTAACTAGAGCAGAGTATCACTTATAAATAAGCTTTTAGTTGTTCAAACATGTGGGACCACCTCTAACTGACATAAAAAAATGTCAGTTTTTAAAAGATTAAATTAAGTTTTTGTAGAGATATGTGGTTAATGATGTTTTTTGATCAAAATAATTACAATAAAATATAAAAGTAAGAAATTTAAAATTTATTTAAGTATTTAAAAATAAAAAAGTTTCAATTAGGATAAAAGTAAAGTAGTAAGACCATTTTAGCTATTAAACAATAACAAAGTGAGGTAGGCATGACTTATAAGTATGAGTATGCAGGGTTCTGGTTAAGATTTGGCGCAATGATTATTGATAGTCTTATTCTTTGTTTAGCAATTATTCCAGCCGCATGGATTTTTTATCGGGGAGATTACGACTTAGTATTTGCTACAGGCTTAAGTAGTCAGCCACAAAACTATTGGTTTGACCTGATTGTGAACTACGCATTTCCTTTTTTATATTCAGTTTTATGTTGGTTGTATTTTGCAGGTACACCTGGCAAACGTTTGATGCGCTTAAAAGTTTTAGATGAAAAAACAGGTAATAAGCTCACAGTCATGCAAAGTATTATTCGATATATTGGCTATATTCCATCAATTTTAGTATTTGGTATTGGTCTTTTTTGGGTGGCATTTGACGCTAAAAAACAAGGCTGGCACGACAAAATGGCAAAAACAGTCGTAGTAAGAGAGTTATAAGAAACTATACTAAAAAGCGTTCATAGCATTGAAAATAGGGAGCTATGAACGCTTTTTTTATTAGCTTTTTTTGGATTTAAATTTGAGAACAACAAATACAATAATTCCGACCACCAATCCCCAAAATGCTGAGCCGATTCCGAAGAATTGAATACCCGAAGCGCTACATAAAAAGGTAAATAATGCAGCTTCACGCTCTTCAATTTGAGCAAAAGCAATCGCAATGTTGTGGCTGATCGTACCAAGTAATGCAATACCCGCTAAAGCTACAATAAAAATATGAGGGAAAGACATCAATAAACTTGTGAGTGTTGCAGCAAACAAACCCATTAAGATGTAGAAAAAACCGCAGCTTATACCTGCAATATAGCGTTTGCTTGGGTCAGGATGAACTTGGTCGTCTAAGCTTACGGCAGCACTAATCGCAGCAATATTGACGCTATAACAGCCAAACGGAGCAAGCACAACTTGGGTTAAACCTGTCCAGCCAATGAGTTGATTCACGTGTGGTTTGTAGCCATAACTTTTGATCATGGCAATACCCGGTAAATATTGAGAAGCCATACTAATCACAAACAGTGGCAGTGCTAAGCCCAAAAGTGCTGACCAGCTAAAGTCAGGACTAATCCAAACAGGTTTTGCTAAAGACCACTGAACTGTAGGCATATGAAATTCTAAAAAGACAGGGCATAGGGCAATACCTGCAATTACGGTAAATACAATGCTATAACGCGGCCATAATCTTTTTGTAATGACATAAATGCTAAGTAAGGACAAAACAAATGCCCAATCATTTTGTAAACTTGCGAAAAGCGAAATACCAAATTTGAGTAGCACGCCTGCCAGCATGGCACTTGTTAAACTTTGAGGGATGTATGACAGCGCTTTTTGAAAAATACCTGAAAAGCCTAAAATAGCTGTTAGTAAACCACCAACTAAAAAAGCACCAATCGCTTCATTCAAACTATATCCACTACCTGTTGCCATAATTAAAGCAAGACCAGCGGTTGACCACGCCGTTGCTACAGGATATTTAAATTTCCAAGAAAGAATGAGTCCTGATAAACCAATACCCAAACCCAAAGCCCAAAACCATGAAGTGATTTGTTCAGGTGAAGCATCTAAAGCTTGAGCCGCCTGAATCACTAAAACGGCCGAAACACTAATACCAATAAGAAAGGTAATAAAACCAGCAAAAACTGCCGGAATTGAAAAATCTTGAAGAATTTTTTGCATGATACGTATTCTAAACCCAAGAAAAATTAATAGGCTTCTGCCATTGCTTCCAGTTGGGGTGAATTTAACAATTTTTTTTACGAAGGTGCTTTCTATTTTTAGATTAAAAAATAAATAATGTTTTTAAATTATTAAATAATGCTATTATTTATTTCATAAATAACAATGAATCAAGAATATTATTTTATGGATGAGAAAGCTGAAAATTTAACTCCACTAGAACTGAAAATTATGCGTGCCTTACAGGAAAATGGGCGTTTAAGTAATGCTGAATTGGCAAAACTAGTAGGTATTAGTACATCATCTTGTTGGAATCATACTCAGCGTCTTTTTAAGATTGGAGCAATCTTGGATGTTCGTGCTCGGATCAATCCCAATACGGTTCAACGTGGTACTGTGGTGTTAGTCGGTGTAGTTTTGGATCGTTCAACCCCTGACAGCTTTCAAGCATTTGAACAAGCTTCGGGTGATTTGGAAAATGTTTTAGAGTGTTATCTGGTGGCCGGAGAAGTCGATTATTTTCTAAAAATTCGTGTTAAAGATTTAGCAGCGTTTAACCGATTTCATAGTGAAAAGATTATTGCTTTACCTGGGGTAAGACAAGTCAGAACTTTTTTTGTACTTAATGAAGTTAAAACAGATGGCATGCTGGACTTTTAGCAGTTCATATGTTTTAACTTTCTAATGCAAAAGTTATTAGATTAAAATAATTAAATCGTTGAGGTTGCTAGTTTTAAACCAAATCCGAAAAATAGAATTCCGACTAAAAAGATTCCGCTTGCTGCAATTTTATGGTTCTCTTTAAAAAATGCCGAGAGTTTAATTCCAGAGAAGATTAATGCAGTTAAATAACTAAAGCTAATGATCTGTAAAATAATTGCTAAAATTAAAAAGCTCAGAGCAGGATAAGCATAATCTGGTTCAACAAATTGAACAAAGAAAGAGAGGAAAAATAAAATCGCTTTAGGATTGAGTAAACTAATACTGAGTGCTGTTTTATAAGGATGAATTTTATCTAAAGCAGGTAAATCAGCCATTTCTGGTTGAGTTTGATTACGTTGTTTCCAGCGTTGAATACTGCCTTGTAATAGTTTAAAGCCTAAATAAGATAAATAAAGTGCACCTGTTAATTTAAGAATGACAAATATCCATGGGAATGCCTTAAGTAGAGAAGCAGCACCCAGTACGGTACAGAGCATTAAAATAAGGTCACCAGTGAAAATACCGAATGCACCCATATATCCGGTTTTAATCCCGTAGCGTGAAGCAATTGACATCACATAAAGAGAATTGGGTCCTGGCAATAACACAATTAGGAATGTACCAATAATATATGTTGTTAAATCTGTTATGCCGAACACGAGAAACCCAATAAAAAACCGATTTTTGTCATGATAACAAAAATCGGCAATTTTGTATGAAAAGTGCAGTTTTTTAAGATTTTATTTCCGCATCAATTCCAAAAGACTGACGTAACAAAAGGCTTAATTGATCTCGTGCTTTAATAAAGCCATCAACACCACCTTGTAAAAGCTGGAATGCCATTAAGTCATGGTTAAGTTCATCTTTAAAACTTTGCTCATCTTGAGCTGGTCTAACAATCGCTTCTGCTTGTTTTGCTTGAGATGCATCAAGTGCCGCATCGACTGTACGGGTATCTTGCTCAAGCTGGGTAAGTAAGCTTGGCGAGATGGTTAGTAAATCACATCCAGCTAAACCAAGCACTTGATCAATACTACGGAAGCTCGCACCCATCACTTGAGTTGGAATGTTTTGCTGTTTGTAGTAAGTGTAGATTTTCTTAACTGAAACTACGCCTGGGTCTTTTTCGATTGGGTAAGCATCTACACCTTCAGCCTTTTTGTACCAGTCTAAGATACGGCCGACAAATGGTGAGATTAAAGTCACTTTAGCATCTGCACATGCTTGCGCTTGGTGTAAACCGAAAAGCAGAGTCAGGTTACAAGCGATCCCTTCAGCTTCAAGTACCTTAGCAGCTTGAATGCCTTCCCAAGTCGACGCGATTTTAATCAGAATACGTGACTGATCAATACCATAACCTTTGTAAAGTTCACATAATTCATGCGCTTTTTTAATGGTTGCTTCGGTGTCATATGAGAGAGCAGCATCAACTTCTGTAGAAACACGGCCTTCAATGAGTTTCAAAATTTCTACGCCAAATTTTACGGTTAAAATATCAATGGTTCTTTCGATTAACTCATCGTTGCTATAGCCTTCTTCTTTGGCTTGATAATAAGCATCTTCAATCAGCTCTTTGCTTTCTGGTTGTTCTGCTGCTGCCGTAATCAATGAAGGGTTAGTCGTTGCGTCTAATGGACGGAATTTACGAATTGCATCAAGGTCACTACTGTCGGCAACAACGGTCGTTAATGTTTTTAATTGGTCAAGTGCTGTATGAGTCATTGATATTCAACATCTTCGGTAATAAATCTTATCTTTTCTTTATAGCACAAAGTCTATTCATGCTGTCGATATATCAATTGTTATATTTCAAAGAAAAACGTTTAGGTTCTGCATCTAATTTGAAATATTTTTAAGGTAGTGGTTGCATTCGTTGCTTGCGGATATGTTCAATCAAAAATCTAGCAGCGGCACCAAGCTCACTTTCTCGACTCCATACCAAGTCGACATAATATTCAAATCGGGGAGTGAAATCTAATAAATCCAATACTTTAAGTTTATTTTTTAATTCAGGATTTTCTTTAAACATTTCTTGAGGAAGTACACCCCAACCCAAATTGCGCAAGATCATTAAACAAGCGGAGTGGTGGTTATCGGTGCGCCAATAATGTTTCGAAAAAAGTAATTCTGGTTTTAACGTCTCATCTCGGCTTGCAACTACAATTTGTCGTGTAGTGAGGATCTGCTCATAAGAAACCTGATTTTGGCTTGCTAGAGGATGGCTGTTTGAAATAACTGGAATTAGAGCTTCCTGCTTGAGCTCTACGAATTGTTCTCTGTTATCTAGGTGCTCGCGTTCAAACATCAGTGCAAGTTGGGCAGACCCGTCTAATAACATTTGCAGAGCATCTTCTTGAGGGGCAGAGACAATATTAATTTGTAGGTCTGGAAAACGGCTCTCTAGAAGACAAATATAGTCTGTCCAATTGGTGTGTAAAAGTTCAGACACAATCACAATAGTTAAATTAGCTTCTAACCCTGTACTTAAGGCGTGGGCATGCTGTTTCCATTGATTCATCTCAATCAAAAGCTGAGAGGTCTTTTCATATAAAACCCGTGCTTCGTCAGTAGGGACGGGTTCGCGGCCTTTACGGTCAAATAAAGTTAAGTCTAGATCAATCTCTAAGTTGGCAATAGACATGCTTACAGCCGAAGGAACTTTGCCAAGTTTACGAGCTGCTGCAGAAAAAGAGCCGGTCTCAATCACGGCTTGAAACATGAGTAGTTGTTCTTGATTAATATTCATCTGTCAAAAAAACTGAAAGAACCTGATTAGATTAATCAATATTATAAAAATAAAATGCACATTATCCAAGTTATTATTGAGTATTTAAAAATGTTGATTTCCAAGAGAAGGCTCATTCATGCAATCAGTTATGAAGGAATTTTATTGGTCATCATTGCGATTGCATTAAGTTTTATTTTTGATATGCCAATGGACGTAACCGGTACACTCGGTGTGTTTATGGCAGTGGTTTCAGTTTTCTGGAACATGATTTTTAACCACTATTTTGAAAAAGTAGAGCATAAATATAATTGGGAAAGAACGATCGCTGTGCGGATTTTACATGCGATTGGTTTTGAAGGTGGTTTGCTGATTGCAACTGTACCAATGATTGCATATATGCTTCAGATGAGTGTCATTGATGCACTTATTTTAGATATTGGTTTAACCTTATGTATTTTGGTTTATACCTTTATTTTCCAGTGGTGCTATGACCATATTGAAGATAAATTTTTCCCAGATGCCAAAGCTGCATCACTTCATTAAGCTAATCTATTGAAATGAAATAAGCACCCAAATGGGTGCTTATTTTGTTAGGTCGTTATAGAAATTATTTTTCTACAATCGCAACCACACCTTCACCACCTGCTGTACAGATCGAGATTAATGCGCGGCCTGAACCTTTTTGATTAATCAATTTAGCAGCAGTTGCTAAGATACGACCACCAGTTGCAGCAAATGGATGGCCTGCACCTAAAGATGAACCATTTACGTTCAGTTTAGAACGGTCAATTGAACCCAAAGGTGCATCTAAACCAAGACGCTCTTTACAGAATTTTTCATCTTCCCAAGCTTTCAAAGTAGATAACACTTGAGATGCGAATGCTTCATGGATTTCATAGAAATCGAAGTCTTGAAGTTTAAGGTTTGCACGCTTAAGCATGCGAGGCACCGCATAAGCAGGGGCCATTAACAAACCTTCTTTAGGACCGTTCTTACCAATAAAGTCAACAGCTGCTGTTTCAGAGAAAGAAAGGTATGCTAAAACTTCATGACCGTTTTCTTTTGCCCATTCTTCAGAAGCAAGCAATACCACAGAAGCACCATCAGTCAACGGAGTTGAGTTACCCGCTGTCATTGTTGCAGTTTCGCCTTTACCGAAAACTGGCTTCAATTTAGCAAGTTTTTCAACTGTGCTGTCTGCACGTAAGTTGTTGTCACGGTTAAGACCTAAGAAAGGAGTCATTAAGTCATCAAAGAAACCACGCTCATAAGCAGCAGCAAGTTTTTGATGGCTGCTTGCAGCTAGCTCGTCTTGTGCTTCGCGAGTGATACCCCATTCTAAAGCAGTGATTGCTTGGTGCTCACCCATTGAAAGGCCAGTACGCGGTTCACCGTTGCTTGGTGCATCAAGAAGCTTTTTAAAATCAATTTTTGTTAAAGCTTTAAGGCGGTCTTTACCTGTTTTAGCTACATTGAGCTCAAGTAAAACTTTACGTAAACCATCACCCACAGCGATAGGAGCGTCAGAAGTTGTATCTACGCCACCTGCAATACCTACATCGATTTGACCAAGCGCAATTTTGTTTGCAACAACAAAAGCTGCTTGTAAACCTGTACCACAAGCAATTTGAATGTCATAAGCAGGAGTTTCAGGAGCAAGATCTGTGCTCAATACAACTTCGCGAGTCATATTAAAGTCACGGCTGTGTTTTAAAACAGCACCAGCAACGACTTCACCAATACGCTTACCTTGTAAGTTAAAGCGCTCAACCAAACCATTCAATGCTGCTGTCAGCATGTCAGAATTAGACGCTTTAAAATAAGCAGTATTTGAACGTGCAAATGGAATACGGTTGCCACCAATAATTGCAACGCGGCGAACAGTGTTTTGGCTCATGGTTTTATCCTGTTGAACAGAAGTTTTGGTTTTTGTTGCTTTTGGTGCTGCAGCTACATTTGAAGATGTAGAAGTAGTTGCTGTAGCCGCGCTCTTGGTGCGAGGGCTACGTGCAGGTGCAGTCGTTGAACGAGTACGTGTCGTTTTTGATGTATTAGTTGCTGCTTTAGGAGTAGTGCTGTTACGCTTAGCCGTGTTAGAAGCCGACTTTGATGTATTTGACACTTTTTCCTGAGCAGAATTTTCGACTGCTGGATTTTCTTGAGTTGGTTTGCTCATAAGGCTTTTCCAAGCATAATAACGATATTCTTGTAAGCTACCTTAACACAATTCAAATAGACCTGTATTGACTAGAATGACATTGTAGATAGCATTCAGGTCAAGACATCCAAAGATGAAGTCAAGTATGATTTGGAGTAACTCTAATGAACGACTGCTTTCATATTGTTTCTATCCATCTCATAACATAATGAAGCCTGTCGTAGAAAATTCATTTCTTTGAGAGATAATAATCATGACTGATCAATACCAAGCATTTACACAATCTCCTATTGGTAAATTCGTTGTTAAAAATCTGGGTTTACCATCGCCAGTTGTATTAGAGCGTTTTGAAAGTGCTCAGCCAGTAGTGAATGGTGCAGTATTGGTTGGCGCAGCGCCGTCAAGTGTATTGTCTGGTGCGATTGCACAAGTACTTAGCAATGTTCATGCAGATAGCTATGTAGGCAATAACGTTGCTTTGCAACAAGAAGCTGCAAAAGTTGGTTTAAATTTACGTCCATTCAATGCAGGCGATAAAGAATCAAAATTCAAAGCAGTTGTATTTGATGCATCTGGTATTCAAAACTCAGAACAGTTAAATGAACTTTATAAATTCTTTAACCCGATTGCACGTCAAGTTGCGACTTCTGGTCGAGTGATTGTGATTGGTACAACTCCTGAAACTGCAAAAACTGTAAAACAGGCGATTGCTCAGCGTGCACTTGAAGGCTTTATCAAATCTGTAGGTAAAGAATTTAAAAAGGGTATTACTGCTCAAGTTGTATATGTAGACGAAGGTGCTGCTGCAAACCTTGAATCAACATTACGTTTCTTACTTTCTCCACGTTCAGCTTATGTATCTGGTCAAGTGATTCGTGTATCTAAAGCAGATGTAGTTGATGTTGATTGGGCAAAACCACTTGCTGGAAAAACTGCGTTAGTAACTGGTGCAAGCCGTGGTATTGGTGAGGCGATTGCACATGTGTTGGCGCGTGACGGTGCGCATGTTATTTGTCTAGATGTACCACAACAACAGGCTGACCTTGACCGTGTAGCGGCTGATATTGGCGGTTCTACATTGGCAATTGACATTACAGCTGCGGATGCGGGCGAAAAAATTAAAACTGCTGCTGCAAAACAAGGCGGTTTAGATATTATCGTTCATAACGCAGGTATTACACGTGACAAAACTTTGGCAAACATGAAGCCAGAGCTTTGGGATTTGGTAATTAATATTAACTTGTCTGCTGCTGAACGCGTAAATGACTACTTGTTAGAAAACGATGGTCTAAATGCAAATGGCCGTATTGTTTGTGTATCATCAATTAGTGGTATTGCGGGTAATCTTGGTCAAACAAACTATGCTGCGTCGAAAGCAGGTGTGATTGGTCTAGTGAAATTTACTGCGCCTATCTTAAAAAATGGTATTACCATTAACGCAGTAGCACCCGGCTTTATCGAAACTCAAATGACTGCGGCAATTCCATTTGCAATTCGTGAAGCTGGTCGCCGTATGAACTCAATGCAACAAGGTGGTTTACCTGTTGATGTAGCAGAAACAATTGCATGGTTTGCATCAACTGCTTCTACAGGGGTAAATGGCAACGTTGTGCGTGTATGTGGTCAAAGCTTGTTGGGCGCTTAAGCACTTTTAGCTAAATAGGGGTGCTTGTGCATCCCTTTTTTATTCAAGAATCTATAAATTATAAAAGGTTAGGTATGAATACTCGTCATTTTAGCCAGCTACCAAAAGCGGCATTGGCTTATCCAAAAGTAGTGCAAGGTTTAATTTTTAAAAAGCCGAAAGGCCCAAAAATATTACCGCAAGTTGAATATGTGGTAGATACCCTAGAAATTGATCAGAACCACCTCAAAGCTTATAACGAAGTATGTGGCTTTCAAAATAATGGCTTTGTACCAGCAATTTATTTAGCGGTGCTTTCTCAAAGTTTGCAAATGCACATGATGACGGCAGAAGCATTCCCATTTCCAATTTTAGGTTTAGTCCATATTCGTAACCAGATTAAACAGACCAGACCAATTGCTGTGACTGAAAAATTAACTTTGTCATGTAAATTTGGGGAACTAAAACCGCATGATAAAGGTGCTCAGTTCGACTTTATTACCACGGCAAAAGTTGGCAATGAAGTGGTGATGGAAGGCTTAACGACTTATTTATCTCGCCAAAAAGTTGAGAAAAGAGTAGGTGAGAAAGTCAAAGAAGAACAAGCACCAGCTTATGTTCCAAAGGCAGAGTGGAATATTTTAGAAAACACAGGCCGCCGTTATGCGAAAGTGTCTGGTGATTTTAACTTAATTCATATTCATGCCATCACTGCAAAAGCATTTGGCTTTAAGCAAGCCATTGCGCATGGTATGTGGAGCAAAGCTAAAGCATTAGCAAACCTTGAATTACCAAATGCTTATGAAGCAGATGTATGGTTTAAGCTACCAATGTTCTTACCGTCAAAAGTTGAGTTTTTAACTGCAAATGCAGATAAAAAGACTGATTTCTTGATTCGTAATGCCAAATCACAAAAACCACATGTTGCAGGAACTGTAAAAGCATTATAAAAATATCAGCAGCCTGAACAGAGGTTTGGGCTGCTTTTGAGCAAAATAACAAAAAATGCAAGGAACTTCATGTGATTAAAGAAATTTTACTGGCCGATACCCATAACTATCACGGTATTTTAGATGAACGTTTTATTGATTTAGCTCACCAGTTTAGCCGTCTTCAAGATGCTAGAACAGGACAAGGTGGAGCTGCTTTAGCGGTTTATTTTAGAGGTCAGAAAGTTGTAGATATCTACACCGGTCTAAAATCACAAACTGAAGCTTGGCAACCTGACACATTGGCAGTCTGCTATTCTACAGGTAAGGGCATACTTGCAACTTTAGCGCATATTTTAGTAAGTGAAGGTTTTTTAGAATACGACAAACCAATTTCGACTTATTGGCCTGAGTTTGCTCAAAATGGAAAAGAGCAAATGACATTGCGTCATGTGCTCAGCCATCAAAGCGGCATGTTTGATGTGCGAAATATCATCGAAAGTGCGCGAGAAATGCTCGACTGGTCACATATGTTAGATGTGGTCGCGGCGACTAAGCCAAGATTTCTTGCAGGAGAGGGTAATGCTTATCAAGCTTTAACATTTGGTTGGCTTGTGGGTGGTGTACTTGAAAAAGCAACTGGTCAATCTTTAGATCAGCTCATGCAAAAATATCTTGTTGAACCGTTGCAGTTAGACGGTGCTTATTTTGGGACGCCTGAAAATGAGTTGGATCGTGTAGCACGTTTAATTATTCAACCAAAACCAAAAAAACCAGCGTCTACTCAAGTTGAAAAACCTAAAAAGCCACAGACGCGCAAGAGTTCACTCTCTGAAAAAATGATTACGTGGACTGGACAAGACCCTCAAGACTTTCAAGATGCCATGATTCCAAAAGGAATGAAACATCTTAGTTTCTTTAGTGACGAGGGGTTGCAAGCAGTCATTCCAGCAGCAAACGGCACATTTACTGCAAATAGTCTTGCTAAAATTTATGCGATGCTAGCAAATCAAGGTGAATGGGATGGACAGCAACTTATTCGCCCAGAAGTATTTAAAGAACTTAGTACTATTCAAAGTTATGCACGTGATCGTGTCATGCCAATACCGATGAATTGGCGCTTAGGATATCACCGTATTATTACCATGGGCAAACGTGCAAAAAATGGTTTTGGGCATATTGGTTACAATGGTTCAGGAGCGTGGTGCGATCCTGAGCGTGATCTTAGCTTTGCCTATACCCATAACTTCCAGATTGGTTCAATTACAGGCGATTATCGTTTGTGGGGGCTGACCCAAGAAGCCTTACGTTGCATCGACCAAATTTTAAAAGGTCGTAAAGGCTGGTTCTAATTTTAGTATTTTAAAGCTGGCATTCTAATCAATGCCAGCTCAACATTTATAATAATTCTAGGCGAATAATCGCTTCGGTATGGCGCTTGAAGTCTTCTTCAGCTAAACCATGTAAACCAAGTTTATAAATACCTTCTAAGCCGCAAACAAAGGCAATGAGTCGCCATGCAATGTCTGTGGAATTTGATCTGTTTTTAAATTCACCTTCTTTTTGGCCACACTCAATCGCTTGCACAATTGTTTCATGCCAACTTTGCATGGCAAGGTTATAAGCCTTTTGTATTTCTGCATCTTGCTCAATCAATAGTTCAGCTTCATTCCATAAACGTAAGTAGGGCTGAAGTTTGTCGATATTTTCTGCACCCAATAGGATGAAGAGTCTTTGAAATTGGCTGGTTGTTTGGAGAGTTTGTTCAATTTCATCGAGCTGTTCCATCAGCTTTAAAAAAGCTTCAGCTTTTAAATGAGATGCCGAAGAAAAGTGGTGGTGAACTTGTCCGGTAGAGGTTTGTGCTTCTGTTGCGATTCTACGTACCGTCATGGCTGTAAAACCTTCAGCCAAAGCAACTTGCATGGCAGCTTGCAGAATCATTTCTCTGCGTTGATCGCGATTAAGATAGGCCATGTTTTTTCATCTGAATCAATTTGACATAAATTACATTAAAACTAAAAGTTGGACAAGTGTCCAATTGTGTATATAATAACCATAATTTGAACACATGTCCAAGTTTTGGATATTGAAGAGCGTTATGCAAAAAAAATGGTTAATCCTGACAATTATCGTCCTTATTTATTTACCGGTTACGATTGATGCAACGGTGATGCATGTTGCAACACCATCTTTAAGTGCAGCATTGAATTTAACTGCCAATCAGCTTTTATGGGTTATTGATATTTATTCACTGATTATGGCGGGTTTGATTTTGCCAATGGGTGCACTCGGTGATCGTATCGGCTTTAAAAAATTATTATTTATAGGAACCGCAGTTTTTGGTGTGGGTTCGTTAGCTGCGGCTTTTTCTCCAACTGCCTATGCCTTAATTGCTTCTCGTGCTGTCTTAGGGCTAGGGGCAGCTATGCTTATTCCTGCCACTTTATCCGGCATCCGTAATGCCTTTACCGAAGAAAAGCAGAGAAATTTTGCACTTGGTCTTTGGTCTACAGTGGGTGGTGGCGGAGCAGCTTTTGGTCCATTGGTTGGTGGATTTGTACTAGAACACTTCCATTGGGGAGCTGTATTCCTTATCAATATCCCGATTATTTTAGTGGTTCTGGTTATGATTGTAATGATCATTCCTAAACAACAAGAGAAGACTGATCAGCCAATTAATTTAGGACAAGCTTTAATCTTGGTTGTAGCCATTTTAAGCCTGATCTATTCAATCAAATCGGCAATGTATAACTTCTCGGTACTTACAGTCGTGATGTTTGTAATTGGTATAAGTACTTTAATCCACTTCATTCGAAGCCAAAAAAGAGCTACGACGCCAATGATTGATTTGGGATTGTTTAAACATCCAGTGATTTCTACCAGCATTGTCATGGCTGTTGTTTCCATGATTGCTTTGGTTGGCTTTGAATTACTTTTGTCTCAAGAGTTGCAGTTTGTACATGGTTTTTCTCCATTACAGGCAGCAATGTTTATTATTCCATTCATGATCGCGATTAGTTTAGGTGGTCCATTAGCTGGAATTTGTTTAAATAAATGGGGGCTTAGACTTGTATCTACTGTTGGTATTTTAATAAGTGGATTTAGTCTATGGGGGCTTGCCCAGCTCAACTTTTCAACCGACCACTTTTTAGCATGGACATGTATGGTCTTTTTAGGCTTTAGCATTGAAATTGCCTTACTGGCTTCAACTGCCGCCATTATGTCATCTGTACCTCCGCAAAAGGCGAGTGCAGCAGGTGCGATTGAAGGCATGGCCTATGAACTTGGGGCTGGTTTGGGCGTTGCTATATTTGGGTTAATGTTATCTTGGTTTTATAGTCGTTCAATTATTTTGCCAGAACAGCTTCCAACGGACTTAATTGAAAAAGCGAGTATCTCGATTGGAGAAACCATGCAATTAGCATCTAACCTTGAAAATCCTTTGGGAGGACAATTAATTGCAGTTGCACAGCAAGCTTTTAGCTATGCGCATAGTTGGGTGCTTACCATTTCAGCTATTTGTTTCTTCCTTTTAACTGTATTTGTCTGGTTGAGTTTTCCAAAGAAAGTAAATTAAAATTAAAGGATAAAAAGAGACACTACCTTTCTTTTTATCCTTAAATATCTTTTTAATATTTTCTACATATTAAAAATTGGTTATTTAATTCTCATAAATAAACTATTCTTTAAAAAGGTTCATATTTTTATTTCAAAATGATTCAGTAGTCATGTAATTGAAATTTAATGAAAAATTAATTTTTGTGAAATTGACTGTGTAAAAATAGTTTGCTAACCTGCTATTCGAAAAATCTAAAAACAAATAAAAGAGGCTGCTGTGAATTTTAAATTAAAAACATCACTCATTATTGGAGCAATTGTTGCGTCTTCACTTGTATATGCCGCAACTGTACTTTCACCAAATCAGAATAATAATAGTGGATCAATTCCATCCGGTTATTCAGATTTAGAATTTAATCTAGCAAATGGGAATTGGGTCAAAAACCTCACTTTACCCACAAGTGCTAATAATTTGGACAAAATTACAATTCGTTCTAGTGCTGCCTATAGTAGTTATCTAGATACTTCTAATATCAATATTCCGTTAGAGGTTTTAAAGATAAATAGTGGTGATGTTTACCAATTCATCTTTAATAGTAGTCAAAATAAATGGATCGCTCAGTTAGCGACAGTGAGTCCTACTAATGGTGCGACCTATGAAGTCGTTCCATTAACAACTGCATCAATGCAAAAAGTACTTATTCAAAATGACAAATGGGCACAAACCATAGCATTACCGAGTGATGTACGTGATGGAACAACCGTACAAGTTGTTTCTACAGCAAGTGCAAGTTCGGACATTGATAAAACAAATTTACTATTCCCGAGCAGTTTTATATTAAAAAATGGATCTGAATATTGGTTTAAATATTATTCTGCTTTAGGAAAATGGGTTCCAGAATATATAAAACCACAGAAGCTAAATGTTCAGCAAATTGGAACGTCATTAGCGACAGTTAATAGTCCACTTACAGAAATTTCATTTGGAGATGGAAACTGGGTTTCCAATTTCACTTTGTCTACCACTGCAAGTGATCGGGATAGAATTATTATCAAGTCTACAGCGACTTGGTCTGCAAAAATTAATAATACTAATATTAATAGCCAAGCGACTTTAACGCTTAAAACAGGCGATCAATATGAGTTTATGTATGTAAGCGACAAAGGATATTGGCAATTGATCTCTTCACCTACAAAGGTGATTGATTCAGCCGCAACAATCCCTGCAACTTTACCGAATATGACTCAGCCTACTTTAAAGGTAAAACTTTCTACCTCAAATTGGCAGCCAACCTTACAACTACCTGCTAAAGCTCAAGTCGGCGATAAAGTTGTTATTGTGTCAAATGCATCGGCAGACACCTATATTAATGCTGCTAATGGCTTGTCTACCGCAATTAAAAATGGTGAAAATCGCCGTTTTATATACACCGCTCAAGGCTGGACAGTAGATAGTTATACAATTGATATGTTGTTGGTTTCTAGCCCAGAGGTAAACTCAATTTTAGGAGAGAGCGCTGCAAAACTTAGAATGATTGAAGGCGTAAATTTAACGAATTTAACTGCTGAAAATTCGAATGCACGTTTTTATTTAAGAGATGTAGGTTATCTAACTTATAAAATCCCTGCTACCACTTTAAAAGAAGCAATCTCGTCTGGACGAGATGACACCACGGTACAAAATGAGCGTAAACGTGTATTGGCAGACGGTGTTTATTATCAAGGTAATGAACCTGGTGATGGTGGTTGTGGTTGGGCTTGGATTAATGCTTCTGCATATAATATGATTGGTGCAAATGATATTGCAGGTTGTTCTTTCGCTGCTATGCGTCATGAAGTTGGGCATAATCTTGGCCTATACCATAATGGCTCAACCAATATTGGTTCAGGCTTTGCTCATCCTTTAGGAAGTACTGCAATGGGTGGTAATAACATTAATTTTTATTCGAGTCCCTATCTATATAACCCTAAATATGGTGTACGTTTAGGTGTAGAAGGAAAAATTGATGCGGTCAGTGTCATTAATCTGAATGCACAGAAAATTTCTCTATATAACTAATCTCTATTTTTAGCTGTAAATAATGAAGAAAAATAAATTGTTAATAGGAACTGCTATCGCTTGTGTGGCGTTAGCAGTTTTAATCTGGTTTGCCTTTTCACAGCAAAGCTCTTCTGCTTTAACATCGTCTTCAGAAAATGGGCAAGGGAGTGGGCAAAAACTGGCAGATAATCAGAATGAATTTGCTCGTCAAAATATACTGAATTTGAGTTCGTCCGAAAAAGAAAGATTGTCTCAGCAACAGATTGTTTTTAATGAAATAGAAAAGGATCAACTGCCTTCTAATGTTAATTTTCCACTAATTAAAAATGCAGAAGGTATGGTCATTAAATATGATCCAAATGTGATTGAACTTAAAAAAGTGGGTGACACTGTTAAGTTCCAAATGTTGGAATATGGCATTAATCGCACGGGTAAAATTGTAGAAATCGAACCTGTTGACCAAGATATTGTTCGGTGGACCGGTAAATTTGATCAGGGCGATCCGAATCAGAATTTCTTTACCATTACTCAAAGTCAAAAAGACCATTATACGATCATGCAAATTTTTACCGAGAAGGGAAATTATTCGGCTGAAATTAAGGATGGTGTGGGACTCGTGCAAAGGATGGATGAGGGTGTTACAGATCAGGAGTTACACCATGATCATCCTTAGACAAATAAACGGTTCTGGTAGAGAAAAGAAGTCAGTTCGCAGTTTATCTGTACGGATATGAGCTTTATGCGTTCACACTCTTTTAAAAACAAAGTATGCTTATGCCTGTAACAAGGAGCATACATGTATCAAGTACTTGCTAGAAAATACCGTCCACGTAATTTCAATGAGTTAGTGGGGCAAAACCATGTTTCTCGTGCATTAAGTAGTGCATTGGAACGCGGTCGTCTTCACCATGCTTATTTATTTACAGGAACGCGTGGTGTAGGTAAAACTACAATTGCACGTATTTTAGCCAAGTGTTTGAACTGCGAAACGGGTGTAACTTCTACACCATGTGAAGTCTGCGCAACGTGTAAAGCGGTAAACGAAGGCCGTTTTATTGACCTGATCGAAATTGATGCTGCTTCAAGAACAAAAGTAGAAGATACACGTGAACTTTTAGACAACGTTCCTTATGCGCCAACGCAAGGACGTTTTAAGGTTTACCTGATTGACGAAGTACATATGCTATCGACGCATTCTTTTAATGCGTTATTAAAAACACTAGAAGAACCACCTGAACACGTTAAATTTCTGTTTGCCACGACTGACCCACAAAAGCTACCGATTACAGTCATTTCACGTTGTTTGCAATTTACTCTACGACCTTTAGCCGTTGATGAAATTACCAAGCATCTTGGCGCTATTCTTGAAAAAGAGCAAATTAATGCTGATCAGGATGCAATTTGGCAAATTGCTGAATCTGCTCAAGGTTCACTGCGTGATGCACTATCTTTAACTGACCAAGCGATTGCTTATGGTCAAGGTTCTGTACATCATCAAGATGTTAAAGAAATGCTTGGCTTGATTGATCGTACAATTATTTATGATTTGATTTTAGCGATTCATCAGAACCAACGTGAGAAAGTTAGTCAGCTTTTATTGCAATTTAGACATCAAGCGTTAGATGTTTCACTGGTGCTTGATCAGTTGATTTCGACATTGCATGAATTGGCAATTTTGCAATATCTACCTGATTTGAGTTTGAAATATAGCGATGAAATCAATCGCAAAATCATGCAACTGTCTAAGTTGATTTCTGCTCAAGATTTACAGCTTTATTACCAAATCGCATGTAAAGGACGTTCAGACTTGCAACTTGCCGTGACGCAAGAGCAAGGTTTTGAAATGTGTGTTTTACGCTTGTTGGCATTCCGTCCTTTAGCACCAAATGAAATTGTGGTGTCAGAGCCTGTTCAACAAAATGGACAAGCAGAAGTAGGTCTAAATTCACAAGCTCAGCCAACAGTCCAAGAGATTACTCCAGTAAATACGGTTCAACCTGTTGAAGTTATTAACCAGCCCGCTATGGTTGAACCTGAACCTGAACCTGAACCTGAACCTGAACCTGAACCTGAACCTGAACCTGAACCTGAACCTGAACCTGAACCTGAACCTGAACCTGAACCAAAGTCTAATCAGGATTTAATGGTATTTGACCCAAATTATCATGAGTTGATTGGGTTTGAGTCAGCTTCTGTTCAAGAGACTGTTAGTGTTCTAGAGGAAGATTTCATTCCTGTACCAGAACAAAAGTTGGTACAAGTTCAGGCAGAAACACAAACTAAAAATATTGAACCTGAACCAGCTTTCACTGCTGAACCTATGGGTTTATTTGAAACGCCTAGCGCTGAATTTTCCCTTGGTCAAGATGCGCCTATAACTCCTGATTTGTCTTCTGAACCTGTTGTTGAGCAGCAATCATTGGTGCAGGCTGAAGTTGTTGAAACAGTTGCCGTTGTAAAAGAGCCTAGTGCAACTGATAACGGTCAGTTGATGCCTCAAGATATCTTGAAGCTTTCTCCTCAAGTTTTGGAAGGTGAGTGGACACTCGAAAAGTGGGAATATTGGTTTAGAAATAGTCAGCTTTCTCCAGCCGTTCAAGAACTTGCTCAACATGGTGTGATGATTGGTGAAATTGGTGGCAATACTATTTTCCATATTCCTCAAGAATATGAAAATATGCTGACCCAATTACAACAAGGCCTTATTGATGCATTAAATGAGCAATGGCCGAATACTCAATTTACAGTTGAATATGGTGTTTTGAATACATCTACCCCTTATACCATTCAAAGTGCACGTAAAGAAAAAGCCTTTCATAGAGCAGTTGAGCTATTACAGCAACAGCTCGTGATTAAGAGTCTCATAGAAACTTTTGATGGTGAACTACAAAATATTCAATTAAAGCCTTAAATTCATCTGATTTTTGATCTGGTGCAGAATATGAAAATAATAGACTTTTCATATTTTTCACTGGATTGAAATATTTGGGTCATGTCACTGTCATTGTACTTTTCTATGTTAGCCATTTTAGATTTTAAATGGACTATATATCGTCATGAAAAGGCAATCCACTGGAATAAATAGTTTTAAATATTCATATTTTTTATTAATCGGCGCGATTCTGCTGAGTGGTTGTAACGACTCGGCAAATGATAATTCAAATACACCAGAAACAGGTAAAAAGCCTGTAATGCGCTGTGCTCCATAAACTTAAATAATAAAAAGAACCTGATCATGATTACACGTCGTAAATTTTTAAATTATTCTTTAAATATGGGTTTTGGTGCTGCGGCATTGGCAGCTTTCCCATCTAGTATTCAAAAAGCTTTAGCAATTCCTGCAAACAATAAAACTGGCACCATTCAGGATGTCGAACACGTTATTATTTTAATGCAGGAAAACCGATCTTTTGATCATTACTTTGGAACGTTAAAAGGTGTTCGAGGTTTTGCTGACCGTTTTACAATTCCACTGCCAAGTGGCCGCCGTGTGTGGGAGCAGCTTAGAAGTAATGGGCAAGTTTTAACGCCTTTTCACTTAGATGGTACAGCCAATAATGCACAGCGTGCAGATGGTACGCCACATACTTGGAACGACAGTCAGCTGGCTTGGGACAATGGGCGTATGGCGAACTGGCCAACTCATAAAACTGATATCTCAATGGGTTATTTTAAAGAAAAAGAAATTCCATATCAGTTTGCGCTTGCAAATGCTTTTACGATTTGTGATGCCTACCATTGCTCTATGCACACTGGAACAGATGCAAACCGTTCTTATCATTTAACTGGTACAAATGGTGCAACACCGACCAAGCGTTCGTTTGTAAACAATGAGTGGGACTGGATTGATGGTAACCCGGAGACGGCAGACCGTGGTTATACATGGAAAACTTATGCCGAACGCTTAGAAGAAGCAGGGGTAAGTTGGATTTGTTATCAAAATATGCCGGATGAATGGGGCGATAACATGCTTGGGGCATTTCGTTCATTTAGAAAGGCGAACATTGCTTCTGGTTATCCGGTTGCAAGTGGCGGAGAACCGAATAAACCGTATGCGGATACGGGTCAAAAACTACCTTATAAAGCCTATGATGCTGCAACGGATAATGCCAAAAATCCATTATATAAGGGCATTGCAAATACGCTACCGGGCAATAAACCAGAAGAATATCTTGACGCTTTTAAACGCGACATTCGGGAAGGTAAATTACCTCAAGTCTCTTGGATTAACGCGCCATCGATTTATTGCGAACATCCAGACCCTTCAAGCCCAGTTCAAGGGGCTTGGTTTATTCAAGAAATTATTGATGCTTTAACTGCCGTGCCAGAGGTTTGGAGTAAAACAGCACTCATTATCAATTTCGATGAAAATGATGGTTACTTTGACCATGTGCCGTCGCCATCAGCGCCATCTCGACTCAAAAATGGCCAGTACGCAGGTAAATCGACATTAAGTAGTGCCGATATGCAGGACGAATATTTTGATCATGCTGCACCTGAGGGAAGTCATTCACAGCCTACACCTGATGGACGAGTTTATGGACCAGGCCCTCGTGTTCCGTTATATGTGATTTCCCCATGGAGCCGTGGTGGTTGGGTGAACTCTCAAGTGTTTGATCATACTTCTGTGCTCATGTTTTTAGAAAAACGTTTTGGTGTGAAAGAGCCGAATATCAGTCCATACCGCCGTGCAGTATGTGGCGATTTAACTAGTGCATTTAATTTTAAAACACCAAATGCAGATGTTTTACCGCAGCTGAATGGTAAACAAACACGTGTGCAGGCCGATGAGTTAAGAGAATATCAAGAAGCTTTGCCAGCTGTGCCTGTACCAACGGATATTAAGTTACCGATTCAGCAAAGTGGCATACGTCTGTCGCGTGCACTACCTTACGAACTGCACACCAGCGCGCGCTGTAATACTGATGGTAAAGTGCAATTGATTTTCTCTAATACAGGTCAGCAAGCAGCTGTTTTCCATGTATATGACAAGCTCAACTTAGACCGTATTCCAAAGCGTTATATTGTTGAGCCGAATAAAACTTTAGATGATGAATGGGACGCTTTAAAAGATAACTTGGGCCGTTATGACCTATGGGTACTTGGCCCAAATGGCTACCATCGTCATTTCAAAGGGAATACTCAACGTATTGTTGATAGTGGTATTAAACCTGAAATTCGAGTGTGCTATGACATTGCCAATGGTGATGTTTATGTCGAACTTATGAATGATGGTACTAAGGATACAATATTGACAGTAAAACCTTGTGCATATCGACAAGATGCGCCGCTGCAACTTACCGTAAAAGCGGGACAGGTTGTTAAGCAACATTGGGCGTTAGCTGATGTAGGGCATTGGTATGATTTTGAAATCACCAGTCAGAGTGATCCATATTATTACCGACGTTTTGCTGGTCGAGTCGAAACGGGTGAAGATTCCTTTAGTGACCCTGCAATGATGTAAGCTAAAATGAGGCAAAAAGAGCTGTGTATTTTCTTTTTGCCTCATTTTTTATAATAAGAAATTCTCTAAAACCTCACGAACTGTCTCGGAAATTGGCACAGTCTTACGCGTTTCGCGATCAACAAACACATGTACAAAATGTCCTTGAGCTGAGGCTTGGTTCTGACCTTGTTTAAAGATTGCTAATTCATAACGCAATGAAGTCGTACCGATTTTACCAATCGCAACACCTACTTGAATAATTTCTGGAAATGACAATTCCTGAAGAAAACTACAAGCTGAATCGACCACTAACCCAATTGCTTTTGCTTTATGAATATCAAAACCTGTTTTTTGGATGAGCAAAGCATTGGCCGCTGTATCAAAATAACTATAGTAAGTCACATTATTCACATGACCATAAATATCGTTATCTGCCCAACGTGTTTGAATGTCCAAAAAGAACTTAAATTGACCACGCGTTTTTAAAACTGGTTTAGTCATTAATGAATCGCCTGATAAATTGCCAAAGCAGCGGCTTCTGTCATGTCACGTGGGTTATTTTGTAGTAAACGGGTTTGCAGCATGGCATCTTGAGCAAGTCGAGGTAAGCTGGACTCGTCAATACCTAAATCACTAAGTCTTAAAGTCAAACCACTACGGTCTAAATGGTTCTGCATGTGGTCAATAAACAGATCACATAAACCATCGGTGCTGCCATTACTATATGGATCAAGCCATTGCATAAGCTCTGCATAGTATTTTTTTGCATTTGGTGCATTAAACTTTAATACTTCAACCAGTACTAGGGCGTTGGTATGACCATGCGACAAATGAAAATGTCCGCCCAGTGGATAAGCTAAAGCATGTACCGCAGCAACGGGCGAGTTTGCAAAGGCTTGACCCGCGAGCATTGAACCAAATAGCATGTTTTGACGTGCTTCTAAATCGTTACCATCTTTAAGAACTTTCGGTAAGTTATGGTTTAACAATTTCAAAGCATGCTTGGCTAAAATATCCGTATAAATATTTTTTTTATGTTTAGAGGTATATGCTTCAATAGCATGTACCATCGCATCAATACCTGTTGCAGCGGTAATATGTGCTGGAAGGTTTTGAGTAAAAGTAGCATCAAGAATCGCAGTGTCGGCGTATAGTACTGGAGAGACAATCCCCATCTTTGTCGTCTCACCTGTAGTGACAATTGAGATTGGCGTTACTTCTGAGCCTGTACCGGCTGTAGTAGGAATCAAAATAAGCGGAAGACGAGCTGTAGTGACTTGGTTTACGCCGTACATCTCTTGCAAACTTTGGGTCTGATTAGGGTGGGCGAGTAAAGCAATAACTTTTGCAACATCTAGAGAACTACCACCACCAAAACCAATAATGGCATCAACATTTTGCTGTTTAGCGTAATTGGCTGCATCTAGTACTACTTGTTCAGGTGGATCAGCTTGCACATCAGCATAGATGACATATTCAATGTTGAGGTTATCTAAAATTTGCAGGATGGGGTGGTGTAATTGATTTTTAACCATGCCTGCATCGGTGACTAGCAATAACTTACGGTAAGCATTTGACGACAAAACATTCTGTAATTCTTGTATAGAGCCTAAGCCAGAGATGATATTTGGAACAGTTTGAAATTGAAAATGGCTCATATACATTATTTCCTTATTTTTGAACATTATTGTTGAATGGTTCTATAAGATTCAATCTCCGAATAAGTTAGCATAAGAAACTTTAAAATAAAGTAGTTCTGACGTGACTATACTTTTCTTAAGCCTTGTGCCACCCATAGATAAATACTTTTTTGCAATGTAGGGTCCGAAATGTAAGTGAGGATTACCAAGATATTTAAACGCTCGTCGAAAAGTGGGCTTTTTGTTATTTATAGGGATCTGTAGATTTTCTGGCAAGCTTCTAATTTATATAATGCCTTAACAATTTATAATTTTATCGGTTCTAAAAAGTGAAAATTTCTAAAACTTTTCTTAGTATTATGGGATGTACGTGTTTGATGCTTAGCTCGGCAGCAATCGCGAAAACCAGCTCTAGTGTATATTCGCCTACAAAAGGTGTAATTTGTGACAAATATATTTGTGCTGACAAAAAAGGTGTTTCTAAAAAGCTTACAGCTAAATACTTAGGCACTTATAAAGCGAATAAAGCCTTCTCTCAAGGTGATTTTGATACTTCAGCGTTTACGCTCTCAAATGGTGTGTTCTGTGATACTAAAACAAAACTATGCCATGTTGATCGATACTTTGAGAATGGGCGTCGCAGTAAAATTGATAGAACTATGACAGATAAGCTTTTTAAAAATAAATGATTTTTCTATTGCAGAAATGAGGTAAATATCTCTGATAGATGAGTCTATAAAAGTAAAGTTAAATCGCAAAAGACCCCGCTAACTATCGACTAATGGCGGGGTTTTTTATTATTAAGTATTTCTGTAATATCAATTTAATAGTATAGGGTGAAAAAATACTAAATGATCAGGGGTAATAATTAATAAGGGAGGGTTTAGTTTTCGGTAGGATCTTTTCTGATTGAGAAGGGAAAAAGGATCTTTTTATTATTAAGAAAAAACATAATTTTTAGGTGGAATTTAAATAGTGATGTACACAATTAGATATGTTCATCGGAACAACACTTACTATATCGCTTCGAACAACGAAGGAAATTTTATTATTCTTGAGTCACTTGATTCAGAGTTTCGTATGGGCCACCAAATTTCATATGATGGTGAAAAAGTATTTAATCTGACACTAAATGATGAAACGGATGCAGTCATTAAACTTGAGAGTAACGAAAAAGGAGCCTATGAGTACTTACATTCAGTTAAGTAAATAAGCTTTTTTATTCTTAAGTATTTCTGTAAGATCCTTCCGTTGCTTTAAACAACAATAAACCTGAATGATCAGCGCAAAAGTCATAAGGGGAAAGCCTACTTGAAAGAGTAGGCTTTTTTTATTTCTTTATAAAAGCATACTGAAGACTTTATGATCAGGGTAGCTGAGTTATAAAAATTTATTTTTTACTATGAATGAGCTTAAGTTCCAAATTCTTAAAATCTATAACTTGATTAGAAGAATCAACAAGTTTTAATTTAAGTTCATCATCAGTACTCTTATTAAAAACTTTCACCACATCTTTACCAGCTTCAATAAAATTACCGCCAGACTCAAGCATGGCGAGTAAGACAATATTTAGACTTTTGCCTTTTTTAGTGAGTAAGTATTCTTTACGTTCTCGCTCACCAACTTCTTTATAAATTGATAATTCAAATATTTCTAATTGGATGAGATGCTTTAGACGATTAGATAAAATTTGCTTTGATATGCCTGTATTTTCTAAAAAATCATTAAATTTTGTTACCCCATAGAAGGCTTCTCTTAACAAGAGAATCGTCCATCTGTCATTCAATATTTCTGTAATTTTGAAGATCCCACATACATCTACTGGAAATTTATGATCCGGAATAATTTGATTTGACATCACTGGGAGCTCCAATTAGTATGGGTCTATAATTTAGACCTAGCCTTAATTCAGGTAGCATTATGCCATTTATAAATATACAAACTATAGAAGGTTTACTAGATAAAGATAGTAAGGCTGAGCTTTTCAAGCGAATAACGGATTTATTTGTGGAAATAGAAGGAAAGGGAAATCCTGCTTTTCGTGAACATGTTTGGATCAGAATTGATGAACATCCTCCTGAACATTGGCAGTTAGGCAGCTTAAGACCAACAAAGGAAATGATTGAATTAATCACTGCATCAAAGTGATGTTTGTAATGCCCTATAAATTAGGGCTTTATTTTTATTTAATTACTACAAAAATACAAGATTAGCTAATTTATCGTCTGATTTATCAACTTTTAATCTATTGATAAACATTATTTTCCTTTTCAACCCAAGTGAGTTTTGACAAAATGCAACAAGTCACGCTGGTCAATTTGGTTCTTATAAACTTATAGTCTGTTAAGATTGTGCATGATCCCGTTTATTTTTATGTAATTCAAATGTTTGGAAGTAATTTCTAATGGAAACACAATATAAGGTGTTATGTGTCTGTTTAGGAAATATTTGCCGTTCTCCCACGGCTGAGGTGGTTTTCAGACATTATTGTGACGCGCATCAACTCAATGTGGTTGTCGATTCAGCTGGAACGAGTAATTATCATCCCAATAAATCGCCTGATCAGCGTAGTCAGTTGCATGCCAAGAAAAGGGGCTATGACTTATCATCTTTACGTGCAAGACAACTTTCAACTCAAGACTTTTTAGAGTTTGATTTGATTTTGGCAATGGATCATCAAAATTTTGAAGATATTCATGACGTGTTGCAAAGAGCCGTTTCCCAATTTGGCGCACATCAAATTCGTGCAAAAGTAGCTTTAATGAGTGAGCATGATCCTGAATACCCACAACAAGCGTTGCCTGATCCTTATTATGGCGGTGCTGATGGTTTTGAACGTGTACTCAATCAATGTGAGTCCAGTAGTTTGGCGTGGGTTAATATTTTAAAAAAACAATTGAATGTTTAAGAATAGGTTTTTCAACACAATGCAAATTCAGAATCAAGTACAGCTTAAGCCATTCAATACTTTAAGTTTAGATGCAACTGTTTCTCACTATACTAAAGTTGGCAATATTCAAGATATTGAAGCAGCTTTAGAGTTTGCTGAGCAGCATCAGTTAAATGTACTTGTATTATCGGGCGGTAGTAATATGTTATTACCGCAGCAGATCAATGCTTTAGTGATTCATCTTGATATTCAGGGAATTGAAGTTTTATTAAACGATGATGATTCTGTGCGGGTTAAAGTAGGCGCAGGCCAAGTCTGGCATGATTTTGTTTTATACAGCACTGAACAGAACTGGTTTGGTTTGCAAAATTTAGCCCTTATTCCAGGATTAGTCGGTGCTTCACCCGTACAAAACATTGGTGCATATGGGGTAGAGGTAGGTGAGTTTATTGAGTCAGTACAAGTGTATGACCGTAAATTGAAGCAAACTCAGACAATTTTAGCGGCCGACTGCCATTTCGCCTACCGCCATAGTATTTTTAAAGATGATCCAAACCGTTACATTATCACGCATGTTACTTTTAAATTGCTTAAACAGCCGCATTTGAAACTTAACTACGGCGACTTGAAACAAGCAGTTGGAGACAATCAGACTGCCGAAAATTTACAAAATCAGGTCATCCATATTCGTCAAAGTAAACTTCCTGATCCAAAAGAGTATCCAAATGTCGGGAGTTTCTTTAAAAATCCGATTGTTAAACCTCAAGAGTTTGAACGCTTAGTCACACAATTCTCAACAATTCCACATTATCCTCAAGCTAACGGAAACGTTAAAATTGCAGCAGGATGGTTAATTGATCAGGCGGGTTGGAAAGGGAAGCAACTCGATATGGTAGGGATGTTCCATAAACAGGCATTAGTTCTGGTGAATTATGCCAATGCATCTCTAGCTGATGTAAGGAAAACTTATCAGGCTGTACAACATGATGTTGATCAGCTTTTCCATATTATGTTAGAACCAGAACCTGTGCTTTATAACAGTTTAGGTTTAATTGAAAATCATACGGAATAGTTTTATGCCAAAAGTACACTTAATGGTACGTTTAGTACAAGTAGTCACCGTGCTATTTGTACTATTAGGCTGTTTCGTGGTTTTTTTATATTCGCCATTTTATTCAAAACTTATTGTAGCTGGGCTTAACTATTTTGTACCTGTTGATGTTAATCAAGTCGCTGCTGAGAGCCAAAGACAGGCTGCATTAAGTGAGCATGATAATTTAGAGCCAGGTTCGAATTTATGGATCGCTCGTCAAGCCTATTTAAAACTGACAGAGCAAGCGTTACGTGAAAAAAGAACATCTGATCTGACCTATATTCAAGAGAATTATAAAGCTTTGCAGCAAATTATTCTTTTAGAAGAAAAGGAACAGGATTCGGAAGAGCAAGCCGTATCTGTAACGGTTCCTTTAGTCGCTAAAAACTCAGAAATTGATGCTGCAGATGAGGCGAGTAGTCCTGTTGACGAAGCACTTTTTATTAATAGTTCTGAAAATAAAGCGCTTACTGAGCAATATACAGAGTTTTTAGCAAGAAAACCTGTGGTACCAGAGCATCAAAAAGCTGTCAGTGAACCTGAACAAAAAGTCGAGTATGTGCGTAAAAATCCATTACCAGTACAACCTAAAAAGTTATCAGAGCCTTATGCAATTGTTGTGTTGGGCGGAGGATTAACCTTAGATAAAAATGGTAAGGATATTGTTGTTAATGGCTATACACGATTGCGATTAGAAAAAACTTTAGAAGTTGAAAAACAAAATCATCTGCCTATTGTACTTAGCGGTGTAGAAGCACCTTATATGCAAGCTTGGTTAAAAGAACGCGGTGTTGATGCAAAGCTATTAGAAAAGCGGAGTATGAATACATGTGAAAATACCCGTTTTAGCTCTTTATTGCTTCAGAAAAAAGGCGGGGCACCAACAGTCATGTTGGTTACAGATGAATATCATATGCCGCGTACACGCCGACTTTTTGCTTTAAATGGTATAGAAACTATTCCTGTTGTAGCTCCAATGCCAACTCCACTGACACGTTGGCAACCAAGTGTGCAAAATTACGATCATAGCCGCCGTGCAAATTATGAATTACTTGCGACAATTCGTGACATGTTGTTTGGCTCAAGTGATTGTCGAGAGGTTCCTTAATGTCAGATATTCCATTTCTCAATCCTGCCGTATTAAAACAATTAGATTTACCGGTTCCTAATCGTGATCTTACGCCGCAGGTTTTGAGTCCGCTTAATTTAAATACATTAGAAGAACCTTCTCGTGATTTGCTGGCCTATCGCAAATTGTATGGTTTACATTTACTTGAATGTGACCATTGGCAAGGCTATGTTCAAATGCCTTTATTCCGTTTGCATGTGCAAGTTTTCAAACCTAAAGTAGAAAAAATACAAGGTACAGTTTGTCTATTGCATGGCTATCTTGAGCATAGCGGTATTTACCAGCCAATCATTCGTGAAATTCTTGAGCAGGGCTTTAGTATCATTACTTATGATTTGCCGGGGCATGGATTAAGTGATGGTTCACCAGCCAGCATTAAAAACTTTGATCATTACCAGCAAGTTTTGATGGCTGTTTATCAATATGTGAAACATGCAGATCAGTTACCTAAACCATGGGTCGGTATTGGTCAAAGTACGGGTGGAGCAATTTGGATGCATCACTTATTAGAATATGCTGAAAAACGCCAAGATCCGATTGTAGATCGAGTACTTTTACTTTCTCCGTTAATTCGCCCTGCAAAAACCGCGTGGTGGCATAACCCCGTTGGATTAGGCATTATTCGCCGTATTAAGCGTCAGGTACCAAGGCATTTTAGACGTAATAATCATAATCCTGAATTTTTGCGTTTTATTCGTTTAAAAGATCCTTTGCAACCCCGAATGATGGGTATGGACTGGATTTTGGCAATGTCAAAATGGATGCAGGAAATGGAAGAGCGACCTGCTTGCCGTATCCCAGTCTGGCTTGCACAAGGTGCTCTTGATCAGACGGTTGATTGGCGTTACAACATTGAATTTATTCGTCGTAAATTTAGACTCCAAACGTTGTTAATGCTTGAAGAGGGCTCTCATCAATTAATTAATGAGCGTGCGGATATACGTGCGGCTTTAACGGGGTTGATTCCTGCCTTTTTGCATGCAAAGCCAAAACATTTTTATTATTAAAAAAATAATGCATCTATCTAAAATTCTAGATAGATGCATGACTTAATCTTTGTATTTTATTTTGAATTTTGATAAAGCTGCATAAAGTTTTTATAAACCGAAGACTGCTTTTGTGGACTATACATATTGCGCTCGATTGTTCCTTTATCTGTTTTGATTAAAACATTCACATTTTGAGCATTTTTAAATTCTTGTAGGAATTGACTTGGAATAACAAAGTAAGTGGTTGAATGTTTAGGTACTAATCGGCTCACATTTGTCTTTTCAGTGGCTTGAGCTGGTTCGTAATTGAATCGTTTGCCATCAATATCAAAAGTCAAAGCGTTAATATCATAAAAGTTATAACTACTACTTAAATGAACATCTACTCGAAGCTGATTTTTTTGATTTTCGTTCCATTTAACCAATAAGCTTGGGCATAGTTCAGTTGGTGAGCAGTTTAGTTGACCAGCTGTCTTTACCTCTTTAGGAGCTGGTGTACTAACCTGTGTGGTGCTACACGCTGCAGTAAGTAGACATGAACCTAATAAGAGTAGAGATTTCTTCATCATATAAATTCCAAGATCGTATGTTTAATATTATTTATACTAAGAGTAATAAATTTTGACATAAATTAACGCGTAGTTGGACCTAAAAATACAAATGGTTTTGCAATTTTAAAGGAAGAGGTGGCATCACCTGCATAGATATGGCTTTGATCGGGTCCTAAATCAAGTCTACGTGTTTTACCATCTTTAAAGTTAATCTTTTTCAAGTCGACCCAAAATACATTTGGTGAGAGGGCAGATTCAAAAAAGTAGAGCATTTGTTTGTGGTCGGCAACAGTTCGCCAACGAGTCGAGGAAATATTAGGTTCTTCTTGAGTATTTAACCCATAGGGAACAGATGCATTGCGAATCACACTAAATACAGAAGCTTGTGCTTGTTTTGTATTATCATTTTTAGGAATAGCATTAATGTAAAATGATGCACGTGCAAAGCGATCAGATGCTCTGTTAGTACCGGGAAGCATAATTGTTCCGCCAATTTGCTTCCAATATTCAACAAGTGCAAGTTGTTTGTCGAAAGTAGGTGAATTGGTCATGACTTGATAGCTTCGGCTATGGTGAATCACTTGTTTTCCACCAATATATTCAATAATTGCACTATCACCTGTTTTATCAGAAATAGATAAATGTAAAGTGGTGAGCCGTGTTTCACCGGGAACATTGTCGGTAATAATAGTGTAGGGTTCTTTTTCTAAGGCCTTAACGGCTTCATCTACAGTTGCAAAATTATCGAGTATATATTGAGCCCATGCTGCAATACTTAATAAAGGCTTATCTGTCTTTTTTGCATTTGGGTATTCAGACTCTACTAGCCATAAAATATTAGCAACTAAACCTGCTTCATTCATCCCATCTGTTGTTGAAACTTCATAACCTGTAGCAATTACACTTCCATATTTTGACGTCCATTTTATTGAGTTGGGACCAGCACTACCGTCACGGCTAACTCCGCTTGGCATAATCCATAAGTTGGTACCTGTATCAACCTTCCAGTCCATTGAGCGAGCGGTAATAATATGTTGGTTATTACCTAAATATACGGCACGTGTACAAGCAACAGCATAGCTACTTAAGCCTACAGCGATTGCAACAAAAGAAGAGATGAATGTTTTTTTCAACATGATGAGGTACCTTCTTGTTATAAGCATAAAAATTTTTATTAAATAAAATTAAAATGTGTACGTTATTTATACTTTTATATTAGGTGAAAAATCTATTAAATACAAATTAAAAGAGGCGTAAAATTTAAGCAAAAATCACATATTAGGTTTAAATCTGGAAGAGCATCACACTATAAAGGTGATGCTCAACTTATAAAAATTAATATAAATTAAAAATGATTGGCATCAGCCATATTCCACATTCGATAGTAGAAATTATCATCGTCATTATTAAGTTCAGATTGTAAAAGTTCACCTTCTTTCAAGAAAAAATGCAACTGAGCATAGTTCTTAATTTCACGGTCATTTACTCGCTGAGCCAAATGATGAGCTTTAATATCAGAAGGATGACGTAAACCTGCTGCAGCAATCATTTCTGATAATGCATGCAAGGTATTTTTATGAAAATTAAATACTCGTTCTGCTTTGGTTGGTACATCAATTGCTTTTTGACGATCTTTGTCTTGAGTCGCTACACCCACAGGGCATTGGTTGGTGTGGCAGCTTTGTGCCTGAATACACCCAACTGCAAACATGAAACCACGTGCTGAATTAACCCAGTCTGCACCGAGTGCAAAAGTGCTAGCGATATCAAAAGCACTAATGATTTTACCACTTGCGCCAATTTTAACTTGATCTCTTAGTCCTGCACCGACAAGAGTATTATGGACAAAGCGTAAGCCCTCTCGTAATGGGGTACCAATATTGTCACTAAACTCAATTGGTGCTGCACCAGTACCACCTTCGGAACCATCTACAACAATAAAGTCAGGAACAATTTTTGTTTCAAGCATTGCTTTAACAATACTCATGAATTGCCAAGGTTGGCCAATACACAGTTTAAAACCAACTGGCTTGCCGCTAGATAATGTTCGCAGCTTCTGTAAGAAATGCATCATTTCAATTGGGGTAGAAAAACTAGAATGCTTAGCAGGAGAAATACAATCATGATCGCGTGAAACGCCACGGATTTGAGCAATTTCTTCGGTAATTTTATGCTTAGGTAAGATACCGCCATGGCCCGGTTTTGCACCTTGTGAAAGCTTTAATTCGATCATTTTGATCTGTGGCAATTGAGATTGTTTAGCAAATTTTTGCTCGTCAAATTTTCCATCTAGGGTACGGCAACCAAAATAACCACTGGCAATTTGCCAAACAATATCTCCACCATTTTCGAGATGATAAGGGCTTAAGCTACCTTCACCAGTATCGTGATAAAACCCACCTAATTGCGCTCCTTTATTGAGTGCTCGAATTGCATTGGCACTTAAACTACCAAAGCTCATGGCAGAGATATTCATAATGGATGCGCTATAGGGTTGAAGGCATTGCGCATTACCCACCTGAATGCGGAAGCTTTTTGGATCAGCTGGTGGACAAGGGCTTATTGAGTGGACAATAAAGCGGTAATTCTCTTGATAGACATCAATAATTGAGCCAAAAGGTTTATCTGCATTTTCGTTTTTAGCACGTTGATAAACTAAGCTTCGTTGCATGCGAGAAAAAGGTAGAGCATCTTGATCCGCTTCAATAAAGTATTGACGAATTTCGGGACGTATATCTTCAAACAAAAAACGAAAATGTCCCATAATTGGGTAATTTCTTAAAATTGAATGTTTATTCTGTAAAACATCATAGAGGCCTAATAGGCTTAAGGCGCCTGTAACTACCCATAAACCATTAAGGAGAGTATCAGAAATAAAATAATAGATACTATGAGGGGTGTAGACGGTTCGAAACCATGTGATGCTGAGCGCAGTAAAAATACATAAAAACCAGAGAGAATGACGTGAAAAAAATGTATTGAGAAATTTATGTCGAATGATTTGTGCTGGACTCGCCATATTGGAACAAATTCCTAATGTTTTACTGATACATACCTTGCCAAGAAGGAACTAAAACCACAAGTATGGAATTGTTAGCTTAAGGACGGTATAACAAAATCCAAAGATTATTAGGTTTGATTTTTCATTTTATTTTTAGAAATAGTTGAGCTAGCAATACATACTTTTAGTAGTGAAGACCTGCCTCTAGCTATTGAAATGTCTAAAAAAATTCTAAAGATGTGATAAAACACTTAGATTTCTTATTCATAAAGTATTATTTTCTTATTCATTTAAAATATATAGAATAATCATATGCTTACTTTTTGTTCTTATTTTTTTGACCAAACTTTAAAAAATTATAAAATATGAATAATTATGGTAAATTTTAACTAATGAAAAATTAAAATTTTTTAGAAAAACTAATAAAAATGTAAATGAAATTATCGAAAATTAATAAAAAGAGTGGGACTAACCATAAAAATTTTTATAATTGAGAAATCAATAAAAATTTTGATTATTAATTGATATTTGGAATGAAACAAACATTAGTGTTTTTGTTGTTTTTTTGTATTATGCGCAACTAGTAGAGTAAAAAAATAACGCTTTGAAAAAACAGTCAGAAGAACTAGTGATTGTGATGGGGAAGGCTAATTTTTACATCTATTAATTTTATTGGCGTAATGTAAAAAGGTTTTTAACCATGAATAAGTCTCTCATTTGTTTATCAGCAATTGCTATGGGTTTAACGTCTATCAATGTTGCAAATGCAGCTAACGCAACCGGTACACTAACTGTTAAAGCAACGATTACAAACAGTTGTGTTCTCAACACTTCTGCAACAGGTACTACGTCAAATGCAATTTTAGACTTTGGTACGTTAAGTTCGCTTGCAAGCAACGTAGATGCAGACACCACAACAACAGGTGGGACTGCAATTAAAGTGTTATGTAACAACACTGTGCCATGGACTTTGGCTTTTGACGCAGGGAAAAATGCTCAATCGACACAACGTCGTATGATTGGTGGGGCGGCTAGCAACGAATACATTCCTTATAACCTTTTCTCAGATACTAATCGTGCAACAGCAATTGGTGTTGCAACAACTGCATATAGCGGTACTGGTACTGGTGCAGCACAAACAGTTAACGTCTATGGTCGTATTCCTGCTGGCTCAACTTTACCAAGTGCGGGTAGCTATGTTGACACTGTGACTGTAACAGTGACTTATTAATTTTTAATAAGTTTAGTTGCGTCATCGCTAGCTCTTTTTAAAAGAGCTAGCTCAATTTGAGAAAGTAGTTCTGGGCAAATCATGAAAAAAAATATCTTTGTCGTTACAAGCTTATTGTTATTTTTGCCTGGTATGCTAAATGCAGCATCAATCCGCCTTTCACCTGTTAGTGTTGAAATATTGAGTGATCAGGCTGCATCTTCCATTAGTTTATATAATCAGTCAAATGAAAGCGCTGATTTGCAGGTGCGTGTATTTGAGTGGAGACAAAATGCTGGTCAAGATCAGTTAATCCCTACGGATGAGATTGTAATTAGTCCACCATTTCTAAAACTACAACCTAGTGACTCTTATAACTTACGTGTAGTTAGAATTAACCCAGAACCTGTTTCTGGTGAAAAAACTTATCGTATTATTATTGATGAGTTACCAAAACCGATTGATAGTCGTAAAGCTGATCAAGGGGTTAACGTACTACTACGTTCGTCATTACCTGTATTTGTCGTCAATAAAGATGCGATTACTAAACTGAATTGGTCAATACAACAAGAACAAAATAACGCTTATCTCACCATAATTAATGTTGGTAACCGACATGCGCTTTTAAATAATTTAATACTTGTGGATACAACAGCAAATAAAAGCTATCCCATTAAAGTAAACACCGTGAATGGTTAAATTCTTGCTGGGAAATCGAGAAACTTTAATATTAGTCCTGATTTTAAATTTCAAGCAGATCATAAATATAATATTTCATTAAATATTAACGGTAAGCAAACATCTCTTTAAAGAGGCACATATGAAATATATCGTAAGTGCCTTATGTGTTATGTACTTGCCGATTCATGCTGCTGCTGAATCATTACAAGATAGTACTAATACTGTCTTACCAATTATTCCGGAAGTTGCGAATTCTGCTCATCAGGCCTTTGGTTCTGATCAGGGATATGTACAGCTGTTTTTAAATATTTCTGTTAATTCAAATGCTTCTAAAGATTTAATACCTGTGCGGCAAGATCAAGATAGAAAGCTATATATTCGCTCTCGTGACTTAAAAACTTTAAGACTAAAAATGGATGAACATATCCCAGATAACCAGTGGGTATGTATTAATGATTTAAATGGAATCCAGTTTAAATATCTCGAAAATGAGCAGTCTCTAAACCTAAAAGTTCCACTGAACATGTTAACGGGTTACTCAGTCGACTTAAGTGGCCAGCAGATCACTAGCCCTCAGTTACTGAAAATGAAACCCTTAAATGCAGCTATTTTGAATTACAGTCTGTATAACACTATAACCAATGATGAGAATGTTTTCTCAGGTACGGCAGAGGGTATTTTTAACAGTGCAATTGGTAACTTCTCATCAGGCGTTTTATATAACGGTAGTAATGAAAATAGTTATAGCCATGAAAAATGGGTACGACTGGAAACTAAGTGGCAATATGTTGACCCTGAAAAGATCAGGATATATACCCTAGGGGACTTTATTTCTAATAGCCCAGACTGGGGAAGCAGTGTCCGTCTGGCTGGTTTTCAATGGTCGAGTGCTTATAGCCAACGCGGGGATATTGTCACTTCGGCACTCCCGCAATTCTCCGGCTCGGCAGCATTACCTTCAACACTGGATTTATACGTCAACCAACAAAAGATTTATTCAGGGTTAGTCCCATCTGGTCCATTTGATATTAAACAGCTTCCGTTTATTTCAGGAAATGAAGTCACACTTGTGACTACCGATGCAACGGGACAGCAGAGCATTACCAAAAAGCCGTACTATTTTTCCTCCAAGATTCTGGCAAAAGGTATTAATGAGTTTTCAGTAGATGTGGGGGTTCCACGCTACAACTATGGACTCTATTCAAACGATTATGATGATGTCACCTTTGCCTCAGGTGCGATTCGATACGGCTACAGTAACTCACTGACCTTAAGCGGTGGAGCAGAAGCTTCAACAGATGGGTTATCGAACCTAGGCACAGGATTTGCCAAGAATGTTTTGGGTATTGGCGTGATCAATGCCGACATTGCAGCAAGCCAGTATAAAGATGAAAACGGTTACTCTACCTTGCTGGGTTTGGAAGGGCGCATCAGTAAAAATATTTCATTTAACACCAGTTACCGCAAAGTATTTGATAACTACTTTGACCTTGCTCGTGTATCTCAAGTGAGATATTTAAAAGATAACCAGATCAATGCCGAGTCACAGAACTACCTGAACTACAGCGCACTGGCAGATGAGATTTTCAGGGCAGGGATTAATTATAACTTTTATGCAGGCTATGGGGTTTATCTGGGTTATAACCAGATTAAATATAGTGACAACTCCTATAAATTACTGTCTACCAATTTAAGTGGAAGTCTGGACAAGAACTGGGGCTTTTATGCATCAGCGTATAAAGATTATGAAAATCACAAGGACTATGGAGTTTACTTTGCGCTGAGATATACCCCGTCCAGTAAAGTGAATGCGATCACGAGTGTATCTAGTGACAGCGGTAGCCTACGGTATCGCCAAGAAATATTCGGTTTGTCAGAACCCCAAATTGGTTCATTTGGCTGGGGGGGCTATGTTGAAAGAGATCAGGATGCCAATGAAAACAATGCATCGGTCTATGCATCTTACCGAGCACGAGCGGCTTACCTGACGGGACGCTATAACCGATTTGGAGACAACGATCAGGTTGCAGTTTCGGCGACGGGTTCATTGGTTGCGGCGGCGGGACGTATCTTTGCGGCCAATGAAATTGGAGATGGCTACGCAGTTGTGACCAATGCAGGGCCACAAAGCCAAATTTTAAATGGTGGTGTTAATTTAGGTGCGACCGATAAGTCTGGCCGATTCTTAATTGCAAATTTAAGACCCTACATGTCTCATCATATCTACCTAGACCCATCATATTTACCTTTAGAGTGGGAAGTTAGCTCTACGAATCAGACAGCGTTTGTGGGTTACCGTCAAGGAACTTTGGTCGACTTCGGTGCTCATCAGGTTATTTCTGGATTAGTGAAACTGGTTGATCAAAACAACTCACCGTTAATGCCGGGTTATGCCGTTCGAATTAATGGTCAGCAAAATGGGATGGTTGGATATGATGGTGAAGTATTTATTCCAAACCTGTTAAAACAAAACAAACTTGAAGTTGATCTTCTAGATCATGGCTCATGCCAAGTTGATTTTGCGTATGAAAATAAGCAATACAGTGCTAAAAAATTGGGGCCTTATGTATGTCGATAAATATTGCTAGCTTTAACCAGCCGACAACTTTTAAAGGTCTTTCATTTATCCTGAAATATTTTTTGGGAATGAGCTTGCTATGCCTGATCTTTACATTTTTTAACTCTGCCCATGCAAGTTGCACAGTTACAGGGACACCTTCTGGTACATACACATACACTGCCGCAACAATTAACAATGATGCAGTTCTGACATACACGGGAACAATACGTTGTTATGGGGGGCGTACAACACCAGAAATTTCAGGTTATATGTGTATGAAAACTGTATTTACGGGAACAACAAATGCAATTAACAGTGTTTCATTACCTTACACCGTCACAGCAACTGTAGGTGGAGCTGGGTCTTCTACCACCAATCAAAATTCGAATGTCTGGTATGGTCCAGTAAGAACAGTCGCTTCAAATAATGTTATTAGTTACTCTGTAAATATAAAAGTACCAGCCCGTACAGGGTCGCTCATGGCATACCCTAAAGGAACCTATACTGGCACGGTTCAGCTATTTTGGGACATGCAAGCAAGCTCTAGCACTGTGTGTGAGGGCGATAGTGGTGGAGGTTGGGACTCGGGTAATACCACTATAACTGCTAATTATGTTGTGCCAAGTTTGTGTCAAATAGATTCAACATCAAATGTCGATTTTGGAAATATTAATGATATTGGTAAGACTACTCGTGATTATACAGCTCAAGGAGTGGTAAATACGACCTGTAATAATGGACTGCCATATAGTATTTATTTAGGGGATGGAAATAACCGTATTGCTGGTGGCTTTAGGCAGATGACAAATGGTAGTGGTCAATATATCCCATATCAGTTATATCAGAACTCGAATTATAGTGCGGTATGGGATACTACTGGTGGTGTAAGCGCAGTTGGAGGTTCTGGAGGTGTTTCTAAAACAGGTTCGGGCAATTCTCAGGGTACAAATGTCTATGGAAAAATTCCGCAAGGTACCACTATTTCAACAGCTCCGGGTAATTACTCAGATGCGATAGTTGTTACAGTAACTTATTAATTATTTATTGGAATTTAATGTTGAATATATTTTTAGAGGTTGAGTTGAACACTTAGCATTTAAAAAGTGGTCTATAAATTTGGTGTTTAATTGTTCTAATTTAAAAGAGGCAAATAGGTTTTTTTAAACAAAAGGTAGGGGTGATAAGTAGTTAGCGGTAATGTTGTTTTAGGATGAGTAAAAACAGAAAAAGACAAATTAAAAAAATAAGAAAAAACATCTGATAAATATATACCTTATGAATATTAAATGTATTTTTACACAAGTTAACAGATTGTACAAATTAAATTACAGTTCTCTTTTCTTTATTTATTCTTTCTTATCAATAAAAAATACTTATAGAGACAAGTCGATTCTCAATAATTTAATGATTTGTATTGGAAAACAAAGTGTTAAAATTGAAAAGCTCAGATGCTCTGATATGTTTAATTGTATTTTATTCGGTGAATCTACGAATCGAAATTTGTGGATGCTTAGTAGTACTAAAGACAAATGGCTACATGCGTGACAGCTATCCCGAATTTTAACCTCATGAAAATACAAAGGTTTATAAATTGTTTCAACCACTTACTATCCAAACTCGACTTGGTGGATTCTACTTCTTTTATAATATACCTGTGGTTTTTGTATTTTTATGAAAGTAAATTAAAACAAGAACTTATAACCGGAAAATGACGTATTTTATTGTTAACTAAAAATGCTTGTAGACTATTTGTAGACTGTTGAGAAACATGGTTAAATCAAAGTTCGCTAAAACAGGTTTAAGACATGAAACTCAACAAATCTACTGTTGATGCTATTCCATTAACTGAAAAAGGTCAAAAAATATATAGAGATGCAGAACTGATCGGTTTTGCTGTTCGGGTAACTAATAAAAGTAAAACCTATATTGTTGAAAGGAGGCATGAAGGTGAACTCTATCGAGTGACAATTGGCAAAACTACCGATATTCCTGCAACAAATGCACGAGCAAAAGCTCAGATGATTCTGGCGAAAATTTCAAACAATGAATATGAAAAGCCTATCAAATTAAAGAATGTTGCTAATCCTTTAGATATTACAGTGAATGAAGCTCTTCAAATTTATATTGATAGAAATGACTTTAGACCAAAAACAATTAGGCAGTACCGTAAGTACTTTGATTTATATTTGGGGTGGGGCAACAAAAAGCTTTTCCAGATATCTAAGCAAGAAGTACTGGATCGATTTATTGAGGTATCAGAAGTAAGTGAGTCGTCAGCAAATGGTGCTGTATCTCTTTTAGGTACCTTATGGAAGTATATTCATGTTCTTTATTCAACAGATGAGAACCCGATTCTTAAAAGTAATCCAGTTGACATTATTTCCGTAACAAGAGGTTGGAATAAAATAGCAAGTAGGGATAGACATCTCCATAAAGACATCATTCACAAATATTACAATGCAGTGCTTCATTATGAAGATGAGTTAAATCTGGAAAATACTGCTAGGTCAAACACGCATCGGGATATCGTATTGATGTGCATGTATACGGGATGCCGTAAACAGGAGGCATGTTGTCTAAAGTGGGCTGATGTAGATATTAAAAATGGTACTTTAACTTTTAGAGATACCAAAAATGGTTCAGATCATACTTTTCCTATTGGTGATCATCTACACAGTATTTTGCGTGAACGTTGGTTATTAAGAGAAAACGATTGGGTTTTCCCAGCTACTAAGATGCCTACTTCGTGGAATATGCATGCGACTAAGGTAGATACATTATTGAATAGAGTGGGTAAAGAAGTTGACTATTACGTTTCAATGCATGATTTCCGCCGTACATTTGCCACTATATGCAACCTTTTAAGATTTAATATTTATGTGACAAAAAGACTTCTTAATCACACGGCTAAACCAAGAATTGATGTGACAGGTGGATATGTTCAAATTCCAGATGAGGAATTAAGAGCTTCAATGAACATGATTGAAGCGGTGTATCAAGGTAAGATTGATTGCTTTAATTATCAATCTGTATGGGCAGAAAGATTAAAAGAAATAAAGGCGGTCTAAACCGCCTTTAATCAAATAACTAATTTAAGTTTAGAAGGATTTTGTGGCTGTAAATCTAATTGCGTAATTTTATTTAATAGATCTAGAGATATATTTAATTCATTAGCTATATCAATTGCTGAAATTCCTTTTTTACTTAAAGCTTTGAAACATGTATTTAGTAAAGTTGGAACTTCTTTAGGTATTTCATGATCTTCTGATTCTAAAATAGCCTCACCAGTACGCTTCAAATGAATAAAGCCACTACGATAACTTGTTTCATTTAAAAGATCTAAAGATTTAGCTCTATAGAGCAAAGCTGCCTTACTTATTTTCCAATTTGTTTTCATCTCACTTAATTTATTCCAATTAAATCTACCATTAAAGCAATTACGGAAATGAGAAATCATCATTTCTTGTGGAATAAGTAAAGCACTAGCAAAACGATGCGCTTGCGACTCAGTGAGAGTGTCACCTGTAACACAACCATCATGTAGTACAAGATGTCCTAATTCATGAGCTAAATTAAAACGCTGGCGACAAGTACTACTAATTTCGTTATTAACAAAGATTGGTCTTTTAGATGCAATAGATAGAGCATCGACTTCGCTTGAAACACTTGGAAAAGTAGTTACAAAAATTCCAAGCATTTCAGTTAATTGAGTCATATCGCTAATAGGTCCCAACCCTAAATTAAAATATTTTCTAAATTGAAGCGCAGCATTTTCAATATCTTGAAAATTCTTTACAGATTCAACAGAAGGTATTGAATACTTAGGGAGCCTTAAATTTGCCTCTATAAATTCTACTAACCTTTTTAAATATTCACCCTGAGCGATCACTGATTGCTTTGTAAAAATTTTGGCAGTTTTGTTGCTTCGAAAATTGATTTGTTCTTCTTGTAAAATCGGATGAGAACTGTAAAAAATATCCGTTTTTACATTGAAGAAGTTGCTAAGTACATCAATTAAATCAGGTGTAGGAACAACTTGGTTCATTTCAATTTTATGCAAGAATTGGCGTGACTTACCAACATGAATTGATAAGTCCTCTAAAGACAAATGATTAAATTGACGTAAGAGCCGCAATTCTAGACCATTAAAATAAGTATTCATTTTCTCATCAACTTTTGCCTATTTGCTGTTGAAGATTTACTTGATTCCGCTTGCATCATCTAAATCATCATCAGCTAATAGATCATCAATATTATAGCGTTTCAATTCTGCTGGTTCTGGCAATATAGCCGCTGGATCAAAAATAAATCTAGAAGTCTTATTAGATGTCCAAGCTGTAATCGGCTGTAATTTCTGGTTAAAACCAACAAAAGCGATAAATGTTTCTTCGTCATCAGTTTTAGCTGGAACCAAAATGAATCGCCAAAAAACAGGAACTTTTGAATCAGATTCAAATAATTCTAGATTGTAACTTTGCTTAAAAAAGTTTGGTCTTTTCGGTTTTAAATGATCAGATTCTTTAAAAAAACGGATACCAGGTGTGTTTCCAATTTTAAAGGTGAATTTATTTGAAGAATCTTCTAAATATGTTGGAGATGGGGCATTGCCACTACGAATTTCACGAGCAAACCTATTACGGCATCTTCCAAAAATTGCACAACTGATAGTGTAATTATCATCATCTTTTCTACTAAGATCTTGAGTAGTTTGTGAAAAAACTTCTAGCATATGGTTAGCAAAAAAGCTTAATGTTTCATCATTCAGTGATGCATCATAATAGCTTGGAGGGGGATTCTTCGATAAATCCATAATTAAGTCCTAAAGAGATTTGGGCAATCAAAATTTATTGCAAATTTTGAAAAGTGTCAACTAAAACTTTTTGCAATTTTAATTATTTGTCACCCAATATTTATCATGGAAACTACAATTATTTCTTAACTGAATCCTTATACAGTTGCAAGTTGCGCTGTATTAAGCACAGTCCTGCTTTGCTCATACTTTAAAACGTCTTTCTTTTTATATGAAACACGTCTTCCAATTTTCGAAAAAGGCAGTGATGATTGATCACAACGCATTCTGGCTAATGTCCAAGGCGAGCAATCTAAATAAAGTGCTACAACCTCTTGAGGAAACTTCTGTTCTTCATTAGCCATTATGAAGCGATCCAAATATTCTTGTTGCTCTGCATCAGATAGATTTCTCAGATCTTTTAACATTTACTCCTCCTTACTTTCCGCTTTAACTTCTAATTGAGTACCCTCATAGGTGCCGTCACCCCCACAATTCAGACAATGTGTATACATGCCTAAACCATCCCCATCAGGACAGAAGTTTTCAGGTAATGACTCGTTTAGAAAAACGTTGCCCCCAATTGGCTTTGTGTGAATATGAGGGGCAAGACCGTAATAGGGGTAAATGCATTCACCATTTCCATCATCACAAAAATCACATGTTTTAACTTTTACTTCACTCATCTATTAGCTCCTCAACTCATTACGTTCTTTCTTCAATTGACGCAAAAGGTTGTGAAGAGTAACGGTTACAGCTTTATCTAAACTTTTAGTTGAATGGAATTCGGCAAGCTGAGAAAGCGCTAAACCAAAAATGTGGTATGCAAAAACCTTTGCAGCCTCCGGATTATTTTTGAGAAGCTCCTCAGTACTTGGACAAATGATTTTTTCAAAAATATGAACAGCTACCTGATCTGGAGTACCTTCAATACTGCTAGGGCTCAAATTAACTTCACCAATAACTTTGCTCATTGTTCAGCTCCCGATTTGCGCTCTTCCTCTTCAAAAAACGCATTCATACTTTCATATTGATCTGCTTCTTTTTCCGCTACCCATTTGGCATTGTTATTAAGAATTTCTTCTGCTTCTGACTTTGATTTACAAACCTTGATTTCAGCTAAACCAGTTTCTTTATTAGTAATTTGATAAACACAATAAAGTTTTTGAGTGCTCAACTGAGCTTGAACATGTTTTTCAACAACAAGCATATCGTCTGTATAAATTTCAGATTCTGCGATTAATGCTATTAACTGCTCTTCTGTGCTGGCGAAGTTTTCTGGTTCATCTGCATCTTGCCACCATGTAGAGATTTTAGATTTTTCAACAAGCACGTGAGTTTCGGGCACCGCCTGAGCTTTGGCTCTTGCTTTCCATGCCTTAAACATCTCGTGTTTTAGATATGATTTATTGGCGTATTCCTCAGAGGTAGAATCTAATGGCAATTCACCATGTCTTTTAAAAAAATAAGCATCAAAATCTTCAATTTCTTGGTTTAGATCAATCATTTAGGCCACCATTCTATAAATACGTTTAACTTCATGGTCCAGCTCATCCATTGCAGAGCGACCTTCTTTGAAATATTTCAAAAGCATTAGTTTGTATCGCTCTTGAGCTGCTTTGTTCATCACACCTTCGTTGCTTACTGAAAGGGTGCCTTTATTACCTTTAATTAAGTTCACGCCGTGCGGTGTGCCTTTCCCGCGATACCCGGCATTTACGTTGAACACAATGAACTTCTCGAAAAGCTGCATTGGTAGCAGCTTTGGCTCGAAAAGAAACTCTGGAGTAGTTTGTTTCGACATTAGAATGGTTCCTCCAGTAAAAAATTTTTCATGCTCTAATCCCTGTTTTAGACAATATTTCAATTTCTTGTTTTACTGCTTGAAGTTTTGCCGCTTCAATTTGGATCAGGGCATCTATGCCGAAGTGCTCACAAACTGTTTTTACATCGAGGCCACGTTCAGCAATAAAGTTTTGAAGTTCATCTCTTTGTTGATCTGAGATACCGTCAAATTCTGGTGGACTAATCCAAGTGCCACGTTGCTTATCAAACGTGCAATTCAATGCTTTAGCTCTCATTAACATTGCTTGGCGCATGTTCTGGTAATACATGTGTTCTTTATCAAGCGACTCAGTTAATTGATTAAGGTCACCTGCATGCTCAGCTTCTTCACAGCTTTGTTTCCAGTTTTCTAGCTCTTCTTGGGCTTTAGCTGCTGCAAGTTGTGCAGGCGTTAAGGTGTTAATGTGATCTTTAGCTTGAGTAATCAGGTCAGCCAAGAAAGTAGGATGTGCTTTAAGATCTGGTACCCACACTTCACCAGTTTCACCACCTAAAGCACCTGAGTTTTTCGCATGATGTGTAGGCGAAGGTTTGAAATTAATAACGCGGGCATTTTTACCTTCACCAGTAGTAACAGTTGTTAGATAACCCATGACATCTGCTATACGGTAAAGCTCGTTACGGTTTTTACCACCTAGATCTGGTCGGTAAATAATTTGATCACCGTTTTGATCTTCTGATGCGTGTGCAATGAAAACAACATCTTTACCTAAACTGATCAAAGTATTGATGTATTGCTTGAACGTTTGGTTCGCTAAACCTTGAGCCTTTAACTTTAAAGAACCATCTTTTTGACGGTTATTTGCCGTAAGTAACAGGTGGGTTTTAATGCATTCAAGCATTGCACCCACGGTATCAATGACAACGGTTTTATATGGTGCTAAGTCCTGCGGAGTAAGGTTTGCAACATCACTCCATTGTTGAACCTGTACAACTGCACCACGACGTAATTCACCAGTACGGTGAGCACCACGGTCAAAGTCAAAAGAAATTGCTTTTTCCGCAGTAAAGCCCATCGATGATTTACCTAAACCCGGATCTGCGTATAGGTACACAATAATTGCTTGAACCAATAAAGTTTGGTCAGCAGTAATAATCGGTAGAGCCATTTTTATTATCCTTATCTTGAGCCAGTGAAGCCGCGCTTAGTTTTATAAGCTTTGCGGTCATAAGTAGGAATGTTTGTTTCACGCAGTTTTATTGCGAGCTGCTTTCTGCGTTGAAAGTCGATTTCTTGTGTGAGTTCATTCCAAACTTTTGGATAGTCGGTTTGAAACTTATACACATTTAAAGGCGTCTTAAATCCGTCTTTAACTTTGTAAAGAACTGAGCCATTAGCATTAGATGCGTACACTTGCCAGCCAATACGAACAGAGTAGAGACCCTTATCATCACGGCCTAAAAATGACTTGTAGCCGTCAGGGTGTTTTTTGAAATTAGTCATCTTTAAGCCTCCACCAACTTGTTACGTTCGATGAAACCTTTTAGAAGACCATTGATGTTTCGGATGTCTTCAAATTCGGTGAAATCGTTATATGACTTACCATTAACATCAGTGATTTCATTTACTGTGAGTTGGGTAATATCAACAGCGGTGAATTCAGAACCCGGAACGCCGTAGCTGTCTGGATGAGCTTCAAAATCAAAGCTAACGTTTAAACGGAAGCTATCTAATTTAATTACAGCAACGCCAGAATGTTTACCTGTGATTTTCGCGGTTAACACACCGTAAGTACTTGGTTGAGTTTTAGGTGTAAAAAGAGTAGGTGCTTCTTTTGTTTGGAAAGCTGGCTGCAATTGGCAAGCAACTAAAGAACCACCAGAGATTGCAAGGGCAGCCATGCTGACAAATGCAAAGGAGTTGAAAGGGGTAGCTTTTACGTTCATAATTGATCTCGCAGTTTGCAAAAGCACATCGGACCTGGGGAGGGGCGGTGTGCTTTTTTGATGTCTACGAGATAAATATAAGAAAACTTAGTTTTATTGTCAATAAGAAATCTTATTTTAATTTAAGAAAGCTTACTTTTATGCTTTAATAGACAAAAGAAAACCCACACGGGGTGGGTTGGATGGGGGAAATATAAAAATAATTAAAACAAAAATCCAAGTTTTGAAAATAAATAAGACCAGTTACCACATTCAATATTTAGTTTTTCACAAATATTGGGAACTTTCATGTTGTGGCCTTGTGATTTAGCATCCCAGTTTAAAAAAGGATTTCTTTGCTCGCACGTTATAACACAAGCATCTGAACCATAATGATGAGCCAAACTAACAACATCAAGATCAGCGTAATTATCTTTTGTTACGTGGTGTGAATTTTTTGATGCATTATATTTTAATAACTCTTGTTTTAAACCAAGGATTGATGCTCCGTGTTCATTTGGCTTGATTTGATGAACGCAGAAACGATCAAGAAAGGCATGAAATATTGATTCATCATACTCATAGTCTGCAATCTTTTGTTCAATTTCATGCAAAACAGCTTCACACATATAAAACTTAACTTGGTTGGCTAGTCTGGAGCTTTCTAAAGAACTCCATATTTCCTTAAATATTTGTTCTGGATAATTTCTGTAACAAAAGTCTAATACAGCATTTGTATCTAAGCTAATTTTAATCATTATTAGAAGACCTTTTGCTGTAATTCTTTAAAGGCTGACGGTTTTGATGTCTTATGGAATCCAAGAATATTTTTGGCGGTATTGGATGATATGCGCTCTTGCCACATTGCACTCATAACTTTTTCAACAAAGTTGTAGCCAAAATACTTTAAGACCATATTTTCCTTCTTAGAACCGAACCCCCCACCATTTTCTTTGGGTTTGATGTAATCTAAATAATCAGCAAGCTGATCTTGATTTATTAATCCAAGTATTTTTAACTGAATGGCAATAGCTGCCTTGCTTGCTTTTGTTTGTTTTCGAATAAGAATAACATTCTCTTCGATGGTTAAATTTTCATTAAAGCAATCAGCCACAATATTTTTTGGGGCTAAAACATACCCTGTAACTTGATCACAATATTTTTCAAGACTATTGTCAGATTCTAGTAATCGCCCATCAAAGACACTACTACCTAATCCCAAATGGACAATTTCATGAACTAAAGTAAATAGCTTTCTAGATTGAGATTGTCCTGAGCTAAAAATGGCAATAATGGGTACCGCATCAAAATACAAACACATACCATCCGAGCCAAATTTATCACGCCCTCTATCTATAACTACTACATCCATGAGCTCTACAATGTCTCTCCAAGCATTAAAGTAATCATCTGAATTCTTGATTTTTTTGCTGTGTGTGTAAAAACCAAAATAGTCAATTATTGCTTGAGCATCTTCTTCTGCATTAGTTCCGCTAAGCTTCAAATCGAAAGCTTTAGGCTCTTCATTCAGAGAACTTAATATAGATATAAAGTTATCTCTAACTTGGCAAAATTCCTGCACTAAAGCATTTTCTTTATATCTATCTTCTGGGATATCTATATGATTTCTAAATTCTATTATTTCAGGCGTATTACGCTCATAGATAAAATTATCAGTTGTTAGATACACTGTTGGCACAAATAAAACTTTTGAAATAGTTTCTAATTGGCTCAGCTTAAATACTTCAACTTCATCCAAGGCCTTATTAATTTTGCTTTGAGATATCTTAGTTAAATTGGCGAGTGCACTCGCTGACACATTCATGTCAGTCATATAGCGCCTTAGCGCATTTGGTGAGTGTTTAACCAATTCAATAACCATCAGTCTTTAAAAGCCTCTTGTAGATACCTAGCATTATACTAGATTTATTTTAGCATTTGCTGAATTTAGCCCAATTAATTCCCAATCCAAAACCCCACAAAGCAGCGTAATGTCTGCCTTCACCTTATCCAATGACTGTGTCGGGTTCACAGTTTATTAATCTTTGGTTTTATTAATCTTTTGCCCAAGCTTTCCTTCTTTTACCAACTGCACTACTTGTTCATTAGTAAGCACAGAAATAAAGACTTTGTCGCCAATATCTTTAGAAAGAATCTTCACTTCTTCGGCTGTTAGCACCAAAGCTTCACCATGTTTCGCAGCATCATTGATGCGAGCAATAATCTGGTTGATTGGTAGTTTAGAGCTATCCATAAGTCTTCCTGTGATTAATGCGAATAAGGATGTTCTTGTCTGTGCTGACTTGGTGGTACGATGTCAGTAATAGCTGTAATGCTTTCTACCTCATCCATTTCAAAGAAAAATCGCTCACCACCATTCACAGAAAGCAAGCTTAAAACCCCGCCATTTATGCCAACAAATTCTTTAATTGTGCATCTTCCATCCTTCAAGCATACCTGAACAAACTCATTCGGCACGAGTTCCGCATCTGGATCACAAACCACATACCAGCCATTACGAATTGCTGGAAACATTGAGTCGCCAGTGCCTTTAATGCCATAGGCTCTTGGTCCTGCTGAGTGAGTTGGAACATACCCATCTCCAGCATTGCCTTCATAACCCATATCTGTGAAATAGCCATCCATGCCCATCTTGGAGTAAGCCTTAACAGGAACATATCTTTTTTGGGTGGGGAATGATTTAACAGGTGTTTCAAGAAATTTAACAGCATCTTCGCTATCGGGAATATTGTATTTTTTCTTAAAAGCTTCGATATCCAGAACTTTCAATTGTGTAACAGTGCTATCCAACTTAGGGCCGCTTTCATCTCCATTAGTTATATATGAAGTCGACACTCCGAAATAAGCGGCCATTTTGCTTAATGGGTCTGCTTTAGGAGCATAAGCATCTTTCTCCCAACCAGTGACATTGGGCGCACTAACTCCGGCGATTTTTGCCAACTCGCCTTGGGTTAATTTCTTTTCTCTTCGTAAGGCGCGAATACGCTGACCCATAGTTTCTAGATTCTTCATATAAGTTATCTTACATCTTGCAAAAATAAGTTATCTTTGTTTTAATACTAAGAAATCTTATTTTTGAGGTTGCACAAATGACCAAACAGGAAGCTTATGAGTTGCTTGGTGTCAATGGTGTTGGCTTAGCAAAGTTATTAGGAATTGAGCCACCTGCTGTTTACCAGTGGCCAAATGAAAAGATTCCTTTAGCTCGCGAATACCAAATCAGAGATTTGGCAAATGGCAAAGAACCAATCAAACGAACTACTTCAAATGCTTAGGACCTAACCATGAGCAAATTATCAGTTGATATATCTGCAAGCGCCAGAAATGGCGTATCCCGCATATTGCATGGTCTTGATATAAGCAATCAAAAAGAGATTGCTGAACAATTAAAAGTTGATCCAAGCACTATTACTCGGCTTAAAACGGATAAGAAAAACAATGGCTTGAATGAAATTGAAATGTTTTGCGAGCTATTGAGTTTACTTGGTTTAAAAGTCGTTCCTAAAGATTATCAGAGTATTGATAAGGAACGTGTTGCTGCACTTTTAGTCATGTCTAAAAGTTGGATGAACCGTATAGAAACGGTGGATGACTTATTTCATGACGAAATCAGTGGTCAAAAAGAAAAGCTTGGATATTAAAAAACCACTACCTGCTGTAACAGGAGTGGTTAGGCATTCAATTGAGGTGGATCAAATGAACACAAACAATTTATCAGAACAACCAATCGAACTCAACTCACCAGATTTTTTAATAGGTGACGTTGTAGTGCTTACTAAAGAGTGCCGTACTTTCAAATCAAATGATTTGTTTGAAGTTAAAAACAAAACTTTGACTAGTTTATGGACCATCAAATCAGAGAAACATTTGATTCTAGTTTCTTCAAAAGAAATCCGCACAGCAACAGTAGCAGAGCTCAACGCTAAACGCCGCCTAACAAAAGCTGAGCAAGCATTAGCGGAGGTGTCATGAGCAGCTTTACACAGCAAATCAAAGATTCTCTTCATCAAAGTGAAATCCAATCTTTTTATGAACCTGCATTGCGAGTGCTTGGTCACCTATTTGAGGTGAAAAAGCAAAATTTACGTAACAAAGGTTATGACGAAAATAATGCGGCGGTAACCAAAGTTGAATTTTCAGAGGCTATGGCTCGTCAATTTCGCATAACGCAGTGGTTAGCACAACAGATTGTAACCAGCTTAACCAAAGCGTGTTTGGTTGATTCGTTTGGTGGCTATGTTAAGCCAAAGGATGGTGAAAAGTGAGATATGCAGCAAGAAGAAAACAGGATATTTCCGTTTCCACCACACCGCTAGAGGTGGTAATTCCACTGGAACAACCAGTAAAGATCTATTCGGCTAAAGAATTAGCAGCCATGCCGCTTTCAGTTATGAATGCCGCAATTGAGGCTCAGGAAAGATTTTATCAACTTGAAGAATTAACTCATATGGGGGGCAGGCTATAGCAGTTCGCCGTCTCATGGAGGATGGGCACAAACTAATTCAGGTGAAAGAAAAGTCTCGTATTCGCTACAAAATCAACAACGAATTTATTCCTCCAAGAATTATTCGTCAGTTGGAAATGCGCGGTCTTGTAAAATTAGGAGCAGTCACTGATGTATAAATATCTCCACCATATCAGCGACTTTATGGTTGCTACAGCGCACCTTAGCCCAGTTGAAGAGTGCTTTTATCGCCGTGCTCTCGATTTTTATTATTTGAATGAAAAACCATTACCCAAAGAAACCCAGTCGGTTTTTCGTCGGTTACGTGCAAATACCCAAGAAGAAAGGGATGCAGTATTAATTGTGCTGCAAGAGTTTTTTGTGGAAGAGGAAGACGGGTTTCACAACAAACGTTGTGATTCAGAAATCGCCGCTTATCAAAAAGTAGGGGATAAAAATCGTGAAAATGGTAAGAAAGGTGGGCGTCCACGTAAGGAAAAACCAAAAGAAAACCAAAGTGAAGGCGACTCGGTTAATTCTGAAAACCCACAAAAACCCAGTGGGTTAATTTTGGGTTCTGAAAGTGAAAGCCAAAAAAACCTTAACCATAAACCGTTAACCGATAACCAATATATAGATAGTAGTAGTAATGCGCGTGAAGAAAATTCGCAATTTACACCAATCCAATTTGCTCAGTATCAGATCGATGATCACAAGCGTTACTCAATGCGTGAATTCATTTCTGAATACAGCGAGTTTCAATACGATTTCATCTCACTTGCTCAACAAAGATTTGTTTCTGTACCTGAAATCGACTTGAGAACCATGATTCAAAATTTCGGTGACTGGTACTTTGCAAACGAATCTAGTTCATTGAATACACCAAGCATCTGGTTGGTTAAGTGGTTCTCTTGGGTTCAAAACAACGAGAAACAAGTTGCTGCTAACCGCAAGAAACAAGAGCAAATCAATTCAGCTGGTCAAAAACCACAAGAGTCGGGTTACTTCGCTAATCTTTTTGAAGAACAGAGCGAATCTCAAATCGTGGATGTAACCCCAGCAAAAAAGTTTCCAATGATTGAGGAGGTAGGTCATGCATGAGATTACCTTGAACGAAGTGCGTCAATTAATCGCATCTCTTCGCACTGTTTACGCTGCTCAGTTCAATAAGCAATTTCCAGCAACAGGCGAAAGCGCAATTCCTCTGTCAGTGGTTGAGCAAATCGCACTTAAAACACTGGTTGGCGTTCAACAAAATCAATTTAACAACGCACTTGCTCGATTACTTACAGCAGGTGGGCGTTTTATGCCGTCATTTGCTGAGTTTCGCACCTGGTGTATTGGTGAAAGTTGGATGTCTCCAGAGGAAGCTTGGTCACGTGCATGTAAGTTTACGACTGACAGTACCGTGGTTATTACACAAATTACAAAATATGCATTAGACGAAGTGATGTATTTGATCGAAGCCGGCCAAATGCGAGCAGCTCAAGATAATTTCTTCGGAACCTACAACGTGATGGTGGCTAAAGCTCAATTGAAAGGTCGTCAGCAAGAGTTTTACGCTCCACCGCTACAACTAGAACACAAAGAACCTAAACACGTTCCTGTGAGCAATGACGAGGCTCAAAAGCATCTCAAATCATTGATGGAAAGATTAAAAATCAATGGTCGTAAACCTGCACCAGTTCAAAAACTTGAGGCAAAAGAAAAAGAGCCTGAGCTTATAAAAGAGTTGGGCCCTGATCCTTTCGATAATCCACACGAATACGCAGAGATGTGCCGTCGGGAGGGTATGCCAATCCCTAGAAATATTCTTCAGCTAATTGATGGGGCGAATGTATGAATGCAGTTGAGTTTATGAAGGAATATGGAATCGAAAAGGCTCGATTTGTTATTGGATCTGCTGAAGTAGGTGGTGTTGTAACCCCAAAGATTTTAGACCTTAAAAAATTGGTTCAATCGTTGGAACTAATAGAGCAAATTGGTGGAGTTGAAGTTGCTAAAGGCAAAGTATTTATTGCTGATTTCAATGATTTCAATGATTTCAAAATGATCAAATTTTTAATAGGTAATAAAGATTTTGTTGTTCATATAAAAAGAGTTCAGGAGGCTATAGCAGACCACGAAGCAGTTAATGGAAATGAGATAGATCCTTTAATCAAGTTAAAAGCTGGTTTAACAAAGTTAAGAGATAAATTTATAAACGATGCCCATGCATTAACGCTTTTGGGTGACCTAGATAAATCACGTGTTTATAACGGCATTGCTAATCAATTAGATCACTTATTAAAGGGCGGTGCTTAATGTCATCAATGAGCCTTGCTGAATATCGTGAATTATTTCCTATTCAGAAAAATAAAAAGCGCCGTTCAGCAAAGCAAGGTACAAGACAGCCGAGTGAAGGCGAGACGGTATTAGCAACACATTTAAAAGCATGCAAGATCAGTTTTGAACAGGAATATAAATTCCATCCTGAACGTAAATGGAGAGCAGATTTTTTAATAACGGGTACAAAGATTTTGATTGAGGTGGAAGGCGGGATCTGGAGTGGAGGCCGTCATACAAGGGGCAAAGGCTATATAGGGGATATGGAGAAATACAACTCCGCAGCAATGATGGGTTTTACAGTTTTACGGTTCAGCACAGAGCAAGTGAAAGCAGGCGTGGCGATTAAACAAATTGAGCAATTGGTAGGTGAAAAATGAGTGCAGTTTTAAAAACACAACAAATGGATTGGTCTAAATATACTATTGACGGTTGGTTAGAGCAGTTTGGCGCATGGTGTGAAACAGTTAGAATGAAAGGGGGTGATTTGCCAGATGGGCTTCATATCAATCAAATTTACTGGTTGATGCGTGAAGCTGGCAAAGAAGTACAAAAAAGTAAATCTTATATTCGATGTGAGATCAGTGATTATGAGGCGGATCAAATTCAAGCACTTTTACGAAGTCTATTAAATTCTGATAAAACAGATTTTACAACTAAGTTTGCATTAATTTGTTTAATTAAAAATAAGGTTGAAAATAAAGGATTGTTGAAGGTTGCTCAAGAAACAAACCAATCTAAAGCTCAGGTCGCAATTATGGTGAGTTGCGCTAGATTTTATTTATTAGGTCATGATAAAAGATTAAGACAAAATGGAGGTTCAAATGAAAACATACACTGTAAAACTATATGAAGGCGTTAGTCGGGAGAAAGTTAATGAAACTTTGAAATACTACCCTGATTATTTTGGTAAAATATCAATAATTACAAATGTAATTAATAATAAATTGCAATTAACACTAAAAGCATTTGAAGGAATCGACGTTATAACTGCCAATGATCTAATGATTAAAATCGTTGAACGTTTAAAAGCTTCTCAATTAGTAGAAAAGCATAATTTAGACTTGTTGACTGTCTAGACGCTTTATGGCATATTTTTGATATAGTGGACAAAGTTATAAGCGTTGCACCAATTTGTTTTAAAAGCTCACTTAATCGTGGGCTTTTAATTAGGATTTGAAAAAACATGAAATTTATCGTATATTAAACAGGTATTCTACTTCCTATGTAGTTATTCAGTTTATAGTCCGTACCTTCCCCAAGGTACGGATTTTTTTTATTTTTTGCTATATAGTCCAGGCTGGTAAAAATGAATATCTGTGTGGGTGGTGAACTCAATGGGCAAGTGATAGAAAAAAAGGGGTGTTAAGAACAAAGATGTATATAAATATTATAAAACTCAGTAATTGCATAATAAATTCAAATATTTACTTAAAATCAGGGTGACCGAATTTAAACAATCTTTACCTAGGCGAAGGATTTAGTAACTCAAATAAACATTATTTTAGACGGATAATTATAAAAAACGGAGTACAAATGTCATGAATAAGAATGTAGAGCTAATAAATTACATTGATGTAGCTGAGACAGTTTACGAACGGGTATATGAAAATAATAAAATTTCAAATAATTTGATTGTTAATCTAAATCGCATAATGGCTGAGATAAAGAATCAAGCTGCAGAAAAAAGACTCAAATTGAAGTACAGCTCAATAGACTTTGAACATTGTTTAAGTTTGCCTTTAGCTGATTGCAAGATAAAAGTAGATTTAAGTCTTATACCTCATTTTGAAGATCGTGAAGAAAGTATTTTGTGGTTAACTAACTTTATTGGAAAAATTTGTGAGCCCAGAAAGATGCAAAGACAGAAAAAAAACTTCATTAAGTACCTGTGAATTTTAGATGAACAGCCCTTAAAGCGGTTTTTTATTGCTAGTAGAATATTTAAGGTATCTTTTCTAATAGGCACATACTATTAAAGTGTTTTTTATTTATTTTTTAGATTGAAAAGATTGCTATTTGAGTAATTAAAATATAAAAATCTTTATTGATTGAGCGTAGTTGTTATACAGGATATTTATAAGGATTTTAAAATGACAATTATCACATTGCTTGATGTTGAGACGAAGAAGAAGGTGATAGTTCGGTCCGTAATAGACCCAATAGCAAGAATAGACAAAAAAGGGAATATACAAATTATTCAAATTCATAAATGGCTAGATGATGAATCTGGAGATTTTGTTGATGAAGACTTATATGAGGCACTCAACAATGGAGAAGTTGGAATATACTTAACTTTGCAGTATATGATCATTGATATTGAAAATTAATTATTTTTTATTTTTAGTCAGTGTGATTTCTTACTCTCTAGAGCCTAATGGTTACTACACATAAGACCTTATTAAGTATTACCTATTGATGGGCACATATTCTTTATAAGTCTTGATAAGTAAAAAAATTATGTAGGCTAAAAATAAAACCATTTAAAAAAAGAAATCTTTATCTATTTAAATATGAATATTTGATATTTTTAATTCAATCCCTATTGCTAGTGCTTAAATATTATGCCAATATGAAGTTGGAGATATTTCCGAATAGATATTTCCTATTTCAGGTCTAAGCGTTTTTTTTCGCTAAGCCCATTTCTGAATAAAAATAGGAAGTGGGCTTTTTTATTTTTAAATATTTCAGTATTATCAGTGTGTTGCTTTAAGTAACACTAAACCTTATTGATCAGCGCAAATATCAAAAAAGGGGGAGCTTGCCTACTAGGCAAGCTTTTTAAATTGATAATTTAAACACAATAATCCATTTTAAAGCTCAATAGAAAAATCAAACTTCCATAGCTTTTATTCGTACTAATTTATTGAATATAATCGTTTTTATAATTTTTAAAATTTCCTTAAACTAAAAATGGAAAATTTCTTGTTGCAACATTGTTATAATAGGATTACCTTAAGAAAAATACTTTATAAAAATGAGGAGCTGCTGAAATGCCACAGTATCTCATGTTTGCGGAAAATATTTATAACAAAATTAAAGATGAGGAATTGTTTTCACATGACTGTATTGAAAATATGAACTTACTTATGACATGTATACGCAGAGAAATTGAGGGAACAGAATTTAAATTAAAATATAATTTTATTGATTTTGTTGAATTGTTTAGTAGACCATTAGATGAATGTAAAGTAAAAATAGATGTGAGTTTGATTCCTCCTCATAATTCAGAAGGTGAGTATATTTTATGGTTAGCTGGATTAATCGAAAAAATTACAGAAGGTGGACCTAAACCACCTCCACCTATAAAGAAGTTTATTCCAGAGTATATGAGCTTGAAATTTGAATTAGATTTTTTACCCTTAAATGAGGAAAAAATTCAAAACGAAGGTAAAGAAATTACGGATTACTTTAATTCAAAGCTTTATAAGGCAACTTTTAAGAAGTAATACTATATTGCCTGTGAGTTTAGCCACCGCCTAAGGGCGGTTTTTTTTATGGGTAAGAATAATGGATTCTACAGAATACTTTTGGCTTACTCGGAAAAAAGAACCTAAAACTAAACCTAAAAGCCGGCCATTGCCTAAGGCGAAGCAAAAATATCTCGAGGCTGAGGCAACACTTAAGGAAGAGCTTGAGGATTTGGCGATTGGATTTGAAAGTAAGTTTCAGCCGATCCATACCAAACACTGGCGCTTTGATTTTCATATAGTGAAATTGCGTTTGCTCATTGAAATTGAGGGTGGTCCCTGGTCTGGTGGGCGTGGTGGAAAGCTGTCAAATAAAGCATGGAGTCTTGATCGATATGATCATGCTGAAGAGATGGGTTACAAAATAGAGCGCTTTCATCCAGATTCTATTTTGTCGGGATATGTCATCAACTGGATAAAAAGTGAATTAGCGAGAATTGAAGATGGAGCAAATAAGACCATTTCCACCGACTGATTTTATTGATCAAGCTGAAGAAGAGGAAGCAATTCGTTTAATACCTGCATCAGATTTAAAAAAATGGGTTATTGCAAATTACTTAACGATTGGCGGACCTCTTCACAACCCGGATCATGACCATATTGCTGAACTAATACATGACAATGAGGAGTTCTTGGCTTTTGCTTGGGCATCATCGGCTTGTATGGCTAAAAAGCGTATGGTTTTAGGCCAATGTGAAAAAGTTATGTTTAATCAGGGCGGGTGGAAAAAAGCTCGTCAAGAGCAGCAAATGCGCGATTGGTTTGGCTATGTGCCTGTGTACCTCATCACAATTGATGCAAGTTATTGCGATCAGGCGACTGATCGTGATTTCTGTGCATTGATAGAGCATGAGCTTTATCACATAGGTGTTGAACGTGATGAAGATGGTGATCCGTTAATCAGTGAAATGACTGGTTTGCCTAAACACTATTTAGCAGGCCATGATGTTGAAGAATTTGTTGGCGTAGTTAAAAGATGGGGAGCGGACGAAAGCGTGAAGCGACTAATTGAAGTGGCGAAGCAAGCGCCGTTTGTATCAGATGTGAATATTTCAAAGTGCTGCGGGACATGTTTAATAAGTTGAGCCTTCGGGCTCATTTTTTTTGCCATGTTTCCTTGACGTACCTTGACGGATAGAGAGAAATGGCGACATTAAACAAAAAGCAGAAACTCTTTATTGTACAATCGCTTGCTGTATTTAATACCCCTCAAGAAACAGTAAGTCTCGTCAAGGAAGAATTTGACATTGAAGTTTCAAGACAACAGGTAGAGTCATACGACCCTACAAAGTTTGCTGGTAGAGACTTAAGTAAGGAGCTCAAAGAAATTTTCGAAAAAACACGGGAAGAGTATTTGAGCCAGCCACTAAATAAAATCAGTGGAGCAAATGACATTGTTCAGTTGAAGATTTTAAGTGATTTACTTTGGGCTAAAAAAAACAATGTGACCATGACAATTAAGATCGTGGACCAAATACAAAAGATCATGAAAGGGTTTTATGACAAGAAGGGGGAACAAAATAATAAAGGTGGTAATTCTGAAGCGAACCAAACCAAAGCTGAAGTAGAACTTGAGATTAAAAAGCTTGAACTTCAGAAGTTACAGCGTGAAGTGAATCCCTCTGAGTATCGTCCACCTGAAGAGGATTACAAGCTTGTGCTGAATCCTGATGAGGAGATACCAAATGAGCCAATTCTTTAATCCCCCAGAAGGTTCAGTTCAATTAACACCTAAACAAGCAAACATCTATTTATGGGGTTGGCAAAAAGAAGCCCGATTCCGTGATGCTGTTTGTGGTCGACGTTTTGGTAAGACTTTCTTGGCCAAAGCGGAAATGCGAAGAGCCGCAAGACTAGCGGCTAAATGGAATGTTTCTGTCGAGGATGAGATCTGGTATGCAGCGCCTACATTTAAGCAAGCTAAACGGGTTTTCTGGAAGCGATTAAAACAGGCAATTCCAGCTTCTTGGCGTGCTGGAAAGCCGAATGAAACTGAATGTTCAATTACTTTAAGAAGTGGCCATATCATCCGAGTTGTAGGTCTGGATAACTATGATGATCTTCGTGGATCTGGTTTATTTTTCTTAATTATTGATGAATGGGCCGACTGTAAATGGGCTGCATGGGAAGAAGTGCTTCGCCCGATGCTTTCTACTTGTAAGTATATGGTGAATGGCGAGCAGCGAGTCGGTGGCCATGTTTTAAGAATTGGTACGCCTAAAGGCTTTAACCATTGTTATGACACATTCATGGATGGTCAGCCCGGTCATGAACCAGATTGTAAAAGCTTTTCCTATACATCCCTTCAGGGTGGAAATATTCCTGAGTCTGAAATCATTGTTGCTAAGCGCAAAATGGATCCTAAGACTTTTAGTCAGGAATATGAAGCAAGCTTTGAGAGCTATCAGGGTGTTATCTACTACTGTTTTAACCGGTTGCTGAACGCATCAACTGAAACAGTTAAGCCAAATGACGTGCTTCATATTGGGATGGACTTTAATGTTACCAAGATGGCTGCTGTTGTGTATGTACGCCGTGGTGAACATATGCATGCAGTCGATGAGTTCGTAAATCTGTTCGATACTCCGGCAATGATTGAGGCTATCCAAGAACAATATCCTAATCATGAAGTCGCAATTTATCCCGATGCCTCTGGTGAGAACCGGAAGTCGAGCAATGCTAGTGAAACGGATCTGGCGCTACTTAGAAAGGCTGGTTTTAAAGTTCATGTGAACAGTAGAAACCCAGCAGTTAAAGATCGCATTAATTCAATGAACGGGATGCTGTGCAATACGTTGTCTGAGCGCAGATTGTTTGTGAATGTAGATAAATGTCCTCACTTTGCCAAATGCCTAGAGCGACAAATCTATGATGATTATGGACAGCCGGATAAGAGTGCCGGTTTTGACCATATGAATGATGCAGGTACATATCCAATCGCTTATTTATTCCCGATCGACAAGAAATCTGTTGGAGTTCGAAGGATTCGCGGAATGTCTTAAACAACGCACCTTTTTAGGTGCTTTTTTATTGGTGTTTTTATGGCAGTTACTGATAAACATCCGCAGTATATTGCTGCACAAAAAAGCTGGTTAATTATGCGAGACGCCGTTGCTGGTGAAGAGCAGATTAAACAGGCACAAACTAAGTACCTAGCTAAATCAGCCGGAATGATTGAGGCTGAAAAGCAAGGAGATACGACTGGAGAGATTTATAAAGCCTATCTAAGTCGAGCTCAGTATCCATTATGGGTTCAGGATTCACTACGCACGATGATTGGTTTAGTTTCAAAGCTGGAACCTAACATCGTAATTGAAAGTTCTCTGTTAAAGGGTTTGATAGAGAATGCAACCAATGATGGTTTTGGGCTTAAACAGCTCTTTATTCGCATTTGTTCAGAGTTGCTAGAGTTTGGGCGCTGTGGGCTGCTTGTCGATGTTGATGCTAACGGAGTGCCATATTTCGCCTTATATGATGCGTTATCTATTATCAACTGGAAGGAAAACAGTATCGGTGGTCGTAAAGATCTAAAACTGTTAGTGCTCGAGGAGCAATTTGATAATAGTGAAGATGAATTCGGGCACGAAACTAAAACGGTTCACCGCGTTCTATCTATGGATGATGGAGCATTAGCGGTCCGATTGTTCGATGGTTCAAATGTGGAGGATAAAACTCCCGATCTCGGCGGTAATCAACTTTCTTTCACACCATTTGTTTTCTGCGGTGCCACTAGTAATTCTCCCCAAGTTGGTACGGTACCATTACTCACCATGGCAAAAGCAGCACTCAAGTATTACCAGCTCAGCGCGGACTACTTTCAGTCACTTCACCATACAGCTCATCCTCAGCCATGGATTAACGGACTTGAGGGTGATGAAGATATTAGCGTTACTGGTGTTATGGCTGTCTGGAGTCTTCCTCCAAATTCACAATGTGGTTATTTAGAAATTTCAGGTAACGGCATTGAACTCACTAAAAAGGAAATGGATGCGCAAAAAAATTCAGCATTAGAAGCTGGGGCTAAAGTAGTTGATACCAATACACAGGAATCAGGTGAAGCGCGCCGTGCACGGCAAGACGATCAGCAAGCAAGTCTTCACAGTATCGTGATGTGTGCAGCTGCAGCAATTGAACAAGCCATTAAGTATGCAGCGCAGTGGTTAAAGCTGGATTCGACAAAATATTCATTTACGGTTGAACCTGAGTTTATTGTGCAGGTCACGGATATTAATCTTGCAAAACAGCTTTATGAGGGTGCTATTTCAGGGAAAAACTCTTTCCGCACATATTGGGAATACCTGATGACAGGTAAATTACCAGCTCACGACTATCAGGAAGAAGTGAAGCGGGTAGAAATAGAGCGAGATAACACTCCTTTGTAGAGGTGATGTATGGCTTCAAAAGAAGATAAATCATTGATTGAAGTACTTACCCAACATCAGGCGTACTTATATCGGGTGTCTTCTCAATCTGTTAATGAGCTACTAAAAATCTTTAATGATGAGTCAATATTAATGTTGGCAAAGCTTCGGGATTTGCTTGATGAATTAAATGATTCTGAAAAGATGGCTCTAGCAAGTGGACAGTACACAACGTCAAATCTGAAGGAAGTTCGTGATCTGATTGCTCAGTGGTTTACTGCAATAAACACTGCATTACCTGAAGCTTTCGCTGTTTCTGCTACTGCCTTGGCTGTTTATGAAGCCAATTACATGGCGAAGCTATATGGCGGCAAGATCAAAAAACCAAATGGTGAAAAGCTATATGCAGCAGCTAAAAAAATACCATTGGTAGGTGGGGCTCTTGTTGATGATCTGCTATCAAGAATTGCTGAAAATGCCCGCCAAAAGGTTGAGTATGCAATTCGGGATGGCATTAACTCAGGTAAAACAAATCAGGAAATAGTTCAGCGTATTCGCGGAACCAAGCGCCTTAATTATGAGGATGGGCTTTTAAGTAGCTCTAAGACGGATATTGAACGTACCGTAAGAACAGTTCGTAGTCATGTTGCTAATCAAACGTATTTAGATACTTTCAAACAGTTAGGTTTTGAGTATGTTCGTTTTATTAGTGTATTGGATGGAAGAACATCAAAACTTTGTGCATCTCTTGATGGATCTGTTTGGGAAATAAACGACCCAGCTAAGCGTGTACCGCCATTACATCCTCATTGCCGCAGTATTCTGGTACCAGTCGAGAAAGATGGTCGACTTGCTGGAGAGCGTCCATTTGTAATGGATGAGCGCAAAGTAAAGGACATCCCGAAAGATGAGCGCAGCCAATTAATAGGGCAATTGGATGCAAACACCACATTCAAAGAGTTCTTTAAGAAAACAGATGATTTCTTTCAAAAGGAGTGGCTAGGGCCAAAGAGGTACAAACTTTATAAAGAAGGGAAATTTGATCTTGAAAAGTTCTTTGATCCTGAAGGCCGTTTATATAGCTTAGATGATTTGAGAAAGGTGGATGAAAAAGCTTTTAAAAAGTTGGGTCTGTAATTTTTCTTATGTTATATTTTTTAAAACATCAGAATTTATACAATATGAAAACAATAGCTTTTGTATGTCTAACCCTAATTTCCATCACTTGTTTAGCTGAACCAAGTCAAAAATATCTTAAAGAATATGATCGATTGTCTGAAGCTTTGGAGTCAGCAATGGCAAATGCATATTCTTTTGATCCTGCAACTGGTCAAGTAAAACAGGCTACTCAAGGTTTAGAAGCTAAAAATAATTTATGTAGAGCTGCCCAGGCGAAACTAAACCTCACCACGTTTTTAAAAGACAATTTAGAGGAATCTAAAGAGCTTTATAAATCTATTGATGGTGCAGAGACTCTAGATAAAAATTATCTTAGTGGACAACAGCAGGAACAACAAAATCTCGTTTCAAATTTGAAAAAAGACCTTGTTGGAACTGGATTTAACTGTGAGTAATTATTGCCGATTACAGGTAATTCTAAACTCACTTAAGACACAATTTTCACCTATATAAGCGCCCAAATGGCGCTTTTGTCATTTATGGAGTTTGGCTTATGAGTGAATCAAAAGTTAGACATTTGGTACTTAAAAGAGTTTCAGATAAATCTTCTCATCTTGCTCTTTGTGACGAGGAAACAGGTATTCCATTAGCTGGATTAACCGCTGTAAAAATGAATTGTAGTGTTTTTGAGGGTCCAGCGACTATCACGGCAACATTTGATGTAGGTGGTCCTCAAGGTATCCGCTTAGTTGGTGATGAACCTAGATCAGAGGTTTGGAATAAAAAGTAAACGTAGCTAAAGGTGGTAAAAATGTCTGAAATATCAGTTGCTGAATATGTAAAGAGAAAAGAAGAGTTAGAAAGAACACTAACAGGCCATATTGCTGAATTGATCAGTAAATTTGAAAAAGATACAGGCGTAAATGTACAAGATGTTTATGCGAATTTTTCTAGCGCCACTTGTTTGGGTGGTTCTGAAAAACACTTTCTAACTGGTGTGACAGTTAAAACCTCAATTTCTAATTAATCCAATTTATTAATTCAATAGCACCTTCGGGTGCTTTTTTTGTGAGTATTAAAATGAGCAAGAAACTATTAACAGCATCTATGGTTGCATACATTGGTACTAAGTCAGTTTTAGCAACGCCCATGACGCGTGGTGAATACAATGAATACCAAGGGTGGCAAATCCCTGAAAATGAAGACCCAAGTGATCCTGGTTATTTAATCGAATACAAAGATGGTGGCAAGGCTAATCATCCAGATCATGAAGGTTATATTACTTGGTCGCCAAAAGATGTTTTTGAGCATTCATATCAACTAGATGGTTTTCAAAATTGTGTAATGGGCCGTGAAATTCATAAAGATGATAATGGAGTAACAGTTACCCATAACGAAACTGTTAAAACCCGTGATGGTGAACAGTCTCTTGAAACCGGTCATTTCTATGACATCGTAACTGGAGATTCACTTACTCCAATTCAATTTCAACTTGGTCCAGTTAAGGAAGTTGGAGTAAATGGCATCACGAATGAAGCATTACTTGCGATAGTTTTACATCGTTTACGTGTTCTGAATGAAAAGTTTCCTTGCCGCGAAAATTCACTTGCTATTACCAATATTGAGCAAGGTCAAATGTGGCTAGAGCAACGTACCCGAAATCGTCAGAAGCGTGGTGTTGAAGGTTTTAACATCGCTTAACTTTATTAATCGAAATACAGCGTCCTAATGGGCGCTTTTTTAATGCCTGAAGCTAAGCAGAGGGTTCAACAATTAAACCCGCTAAGCGGTATCTCTAGGAGATTTTTAAATGCCAGACGAAATCAAAGTTGATTTGGAAAATCCTGAAATTAAAGCAGCTATTCAAGACGCCGTTGATGAAGCTGTTAAAGGTCTTAAAGATAAGAACGCTGAACTTATCAAAGATAAAAAAGAGTTGAAAGATGAACTAGGTTCATTGAAATCAAAGGTTGAGGGTTTAGATCTGGATGCAATCAAGGTCCTGCTTGATAAATCAAATCAGGATGAAGAATCCAAACTTATTGCAGAAGGCAAGATTGAAGAAGTTATTCAGAAACGCACTGAGAAGATGCGTGAAGAGCATGACAAGGTTCTTAAGGCAGAGAAAGAACGGGCAGATAAAGCTGAAGCTTATGCCGAGAAATTCAAGAAATCAGTAGTGCAAAGCCAAATTGTTCAGGCTGCTATTGAACTTGAAGCACTGCCAGAAGCGACCCCTGATATCGCCTTTTTAGCTCAGACAAAGTTTGCATTAGATGAAAACGGCAAAGCTGTGGCAGTTGATGAAAACGGGGATGTGGTCATTGGTAAAGATGGTCAGACACCGATGACACCAAAAGAATGGGTTGAATCTCTACGCGAGCAAAAACCGTATTACTGGCCTAAGCCTAATGGCATGGGCGCACCAGGGAGCAACAATTCAAAAGGTCAGCCAGACATTCTCAAAGCAGATGGCTCGGTAAATATGACCAAATTGGCGCAATTACGAAATGAAAATCCGCAACTAGCTAAAGAGCTAGCGGCAAAACACGGTATTAAACTTTAAGGAGTAAAGCCTAATGGCTGAGACAAAAATTGCTGATGTAATCGTACCCGAGTTATTTACTCCGTACGTATTAAATAAAACTGCTGAAAAGTCTGCATTATGGCAGTCTGGCATTGTTGGGGATTTAGATGTAGATGTAGCTTTCGGGACAGAGGGTGGTACAACTGTAAATATCCCATTCTGGAATGATTTAAGCGGTGAGTCAGAAGTACTTTCAGATTCAAAACCTTTATCTGTAAATAACATCACTTCAGGCAAGGACATTGCGATTCTTCATGCACGTGGTAAAGCATGGGGCGCTAATGATTTGGCTAAAGCATTATCTGGTGACGATCCACTTGGTGCGGTTGGTGATCTGGTGGCAGATTACTGGTCGCGTGAGTTTCAAGGTTTTACCGTAAACACCCTTAAAGGTGTATTCGGGGCGGCCAGCATGACAGGAAATACTCACGATATTTCTGCTGGAACTGGAGCTGCCGCTGTAATTGATGGTGTATCTTTTGTTGATGCTTCTTATAAGTTGGGTGATGCCGTAGATAAATTAACGGCTATTGCAATGCACTCGGCAACCATGGCGGCTTTAGCTAAGCAAGGCTTAATCGAAACTGTTCGAGATGCTGATGGTGTGGTTCTATACAAAACCTTTATGGACCGTCGTGTGATCGTTGATGATGGCATGCCGGTTGAAGGTGATGTCTTTACCTCATTCTTGTTTGGCCAAGGTGCGATTGGATTCCAAGATATTGGGGCACCGGTTGGTGTAGAAACAGACCGTGATAGTTTAGCCGGAACAGACATTCTTATTAACCGCCGTCACTTTGTATTGCACCCTCGTGGCATTAAATGGGCTGGTGATACAGGTATTGCTCCTAATAACGCTGGTCTAGCAACAGCTGCAAACTGGGAACGTGTTTACGATCCTAAGCAGATCCGAATTGTGGCATTCAAGCACAAGATCAAATAACAAAAAGGCGGATAACACCGCCTTATTTTTTTGGAGATCCACAAATGGGACTTTCATCATTTAACCGTGCACGGGAAAGACAACAAATGACAGAAACAAAAATTGCTGAACTCGAAGAACAACTGGCAACAGTAAAGGGCGAATTTATTGCCTTTCAAAATGATACCGAAGCAATGAAAGCACGTATTGCTGAACTTGAATCAGGTGAAGGTGGTCAAACACCTGAAAATGACCAAAAACCAAGTGATACTCAACCACAACCAATTAACTATGCTGGTCTAAAAGTAGATGAGCTTCGAGCTGTACTAACTGAAAAAGGCATTGCATTTGAAGCAGGTGCTAAAAAAGATGAACTTTTAGCATTAATTCTAAAGGAATAATTCATGAGCTTTATCACTGAACAAGAAGCGATAGAACATGTTGAAGGCTTTGATGCTTTATCTGCCAGTGATAAGGCTCAATACCTTCAGATGTCAGAAGCTTATCTATTAGCACGTAATGTTAAGCCTTACGAAGATGCCACTCTGGTTCCTGAGCCTCTGAAAACAGCCTCATATCAAATCATCAAGGGCATTATGAAAGGTGACCTATATCAAGGACAGGAACAGGCACTAAAACGAAAGAAAGCCAAAGCTGATACGGTTGAAACTGAAAAGGAATATCAGGACGGATCAGTAAAGCTTAGTGCGATTGAGCAATTCATTCTTGATTTGATTAAGCCTTACAGCAAACGAAAAGCTGTATTTTTTATCAGGAAAATCTAATGGGCTTACGTGACGAAATTCAGGCAGATATTGCTGAAGCATTTAATGATGATTTAGCGGATGCCGTTCATACCTTTACATGTGAACGGATTTCAAAAACGAATTGGGATCCTAAAACTGAAACGTATGTTGAAGTTAAAGAAAACTATTCTGGGCGTGGCGTTCTGTTTGGCTCATACAGTCAATATGAGATTCAGACGCTTGGAGTCTTGGCCACAGATAAAAAGGCTACTGTTCTTCAAAATGAAGTAACTATGACTCCAAAAATTGATGATGAATGGTTAACAGCCTTAGGCTCATTCCGAGTTATCCATATTCAACAAGATCCAGCCAGTACAATCTGGAAATGTCAGTTGAGGAAGGTTTAAATACTTGGTCTAATAACCTTCTAAAATAGGGGGATATATGGCTCAACATGATTTAAAAGTAAAAATAAGAAGGATTTGGAAATGGACTTTAATTGGCATAATTATTTTCTTAGTTGTTTCATTCTTTCTTAAGAGTTCATATCCAATCACACATCATAAATTTAACTTTGCTGATGCATATGATGTTTTAAAGGATACTTTAACACTTGCAGCAGCATTTCTAGCTCCAGTTGCAGCTTTTGTATTATTTGATGATTGGAGAACTTCTCATAGACTAAAAAATAATGAAACTGAAGTAATAGAAATTTTAAAAAAAGTAAAAAATATTCCCTTTAGGGCGAAAGATCTAGCTAAGGATTTAGAAAGTTTTTATGAAAACAATCTTACTAAACAAGAAATAGAAGATTATGAAAACAAAGCATTTGCAATTTCAGCCGAAATTTTAGCAGAGCTAGGAAATATTAATTTCTCTAAGAAAAACTTTGTAAATATTAAGTTTCACGATAAATGCTTAAATTTATATAGTGAGACTTATAAGTTACTCACAAATATTATTATGCTTTGTGATGCATGGACCTGTTTAGATTTATGCAAAAAAGATGCTAGTAGGCATGACCAACTTCCGAGTTTGATTGCTCGTGAAGATGTTAGCAGTGCAATTTTTTTTCAATCTGCTAGAAAATTTCTAGGATTATTTGATGATAATTTAAAAGAAATTGATAACTTGGCAGATGAACATAGAATTAGGTAAACAATAAAAAGCCCACATAAGTGGGTTTTTTTATGGGTGCAATTAAGGAGTTTAAATGATTAATACCGATTATGTGCCCGAATGGTATATCTCACCATTTCAACATGTGCAGTACACGCTTGCTAGAAATCAGCTTCACATGGATTTGTTATTTGAAGATATGGATAAAGCCGATCAATTTTTGGATATGGGAGCGGATGCACAGGTTAGTACTTTTTCTGATGGCGCATATGCAATCGTCCAAATTGGTGATACGGCGGATAAAGACCAAATTCAAGTTTATGGATTGCTTTTACATGAAGCTGTTCATATCTGGCAAATAGTAAAACGGAGAATGGGTGAGCGAGAGCCTAGTGTGGAATTTGAAGCTTATTCAATTCAGGCAATCGCTCAAGACCTATTTGAAATGTTCGAAGCTAGTGAGGTAAATCATGGGATGGAAGGGGAAAAGGCCAACTGATTTTAGTTTTGATGTGGCTAAAATGGCAGAGGAAAAAGTAAAGAAAATTACAATGGATGCTGTTCAGTCTTTGGTCGTTTCAAGTCCTGTTGATACTGGCGCTTATCGTGCTTCTCATATCGTTTCAATTGGATCTGGAGACTATGGTGTGCGTGGACCTGAAACAAACCCTATTTACGATGCAGCAATTCAGGCAATGAAGATTAAGCTAGGCAATTTGGTCTACATTCAGAATAACCAACCTTATGCTGAACGTTTAGAAAACGGCTGGTCTGATCAAGCACCACAAGGTATTTATGGCCTCACTTTTAATTTTATTTCTCAAAAGTATGGTGGCTAAAATGGCAATGACTTTAGAGCAGACTAGGCAAGCTATTATTGATCGCATGCAAAGCTTTACGGGTATTGCTCAGGAACGGATTCAGTATCCAAATGCACCAGGCTTTACGGTACCTAAAGAAGGTTTATGGTGCCGTTTAACGATTGCAGGTGGGCCGAGCTTTATTTCAGGCATTGCAGATAAGCCATGTACACGCCGTACCGGTAATATCATGATTCAATGCTTCGATCGACTTCATGTGGGAGAGAAAGCTTTAACGATTCTTAGTGATGCTTTGCTGGCACATTTTGAATATTTCACAATCGAACACTTAGAATGTTTGAATGGCCAATCTATTTATGCGGGAAAAGATGCTGACTTCATTCAGTATAATGTGACCATTGGGTATAAGGTGAATTGATATGTCCTGCATGCTTACGCAAGAAGAAATCGAAATTAAACGGCAAGAACTGGAACGACACTTGGAAGGTGTAATGGCTGAAGAGCTAAATAAATGGCAATTAGCTAATAAACTATGTGTTTCTGATGTAAATATACGTTTGGCTAATGTTGTTAGTCTCGGAGGGCCTAAACATAACGTTGTTACGGGAGTAAGTGTTGATCTAGATAATGAGCCTTAAAATTCTTTAATTATTTGACCGCTAATAAGCGGTTTTTTTATGTCTATAGGAATCACTTATGAGCAATTTTGTATTTAAGCGTGGTGACACTTTCAACTTGAATTTGCAGCTAGTTGATATGGATGAAGCCCTGCAATTTCCACCGGATGACGTGCGCCGTGCAATTGATCTTACAGGTTATACCTTCACTTCACAGGTTAAAGCTCTGGCTGATGGTGCTGCTGTGGCCACCTTGACTTGCGCAGCATTAAATCAAAGCACACAGAAGGGATGGCTGAATATTAAATCTAGTGCAAGCACTGCAACTTGGCCTTTAGGACTGTGTCAGATGGATATTAAAGCTGTAGTTAGTGGCACTACGCAGCACACTGAAACTTTGACTTTCCAAGTGATTGACGGGGTAACAGCATAATGGCAAATTGAATAGCCACCAAAATTCTAGACACACCTAACCATCTTTTGATGGGCCTTTTCATAATCTAATGGAGAACGCTGACCATTGGAACCATGTCTGCGTTTTGAATTATAGA
>NZ_JBBAXE010000020.1:0-71136 GCF_059800965.1 Acinetobacter sp. LT1 | reverse complement strand
GTGAAACCTCTTAGCGCTGATGGTAGTGTGGGGTTACCCATGTGAGAGTAAGTCATCGCCAGCTCATTATTCTAAACACCCCCGTTCTAATGAATGGGGGTGTTTCTTTATGTGCGGAATTTAATTTTTAATAAAAGATAGGTCCAAAATTAGATTTGTATTCTTGCTATATTCTATGAATATAATGATGAACTCTATTATTTTTGGGTACGTCCATGAAAATCAATTCTTTCTCTCCAATACCTGAAGATGATGAAGAGCTATCTTTACCTGTATTGATTTATTGGGCATCTCTAGGTGATATCGATCAAGTAAAAGAACTACTAATAGAGGGAGAAGATCCTAATCAGATAGATGATGAGGGATATAGTGCTCTACAAGCAGCTGCTGAAAATGATCATTTAGAGATAGTTCAACTCTTAATTGAAAAAGGTGCGCATGTCGCTTACAAAAGTGAATACACAGCATTAGAGCTTGCAGAAATGGCTGGTAATACTGATGTAGTGGAGTATTTAAAGAGTTTATAAAATTAAAGGCCTCTTTTGTTTAGAAAAGAGGCCTTTTGTTCAATTAAGACAAATGATATTTCTGTAGTTTCTCAACAATGGATTGAAGACCTTTTACTTCAAACTCATTAGCTTCGAATTTTTCATCTTTATTACGTTTAAATATATCTCTTATCTCTATTACAGCATTCGGGTCAATAATGCTTAAACTTGAGGTGACTTGACGTATTTGACTAATAGAACGAGAGCCATTTGTTGAACCATAGCCAATAAATGCAGCAGGTTTACCACCCCACTCCTTGCCGACATAATCAAGTGCATTTTTTAAAGCTGGGCTGTAACCATGGTTGTATTCTGGGCTAATAAAGATAAATGCGTCTGCTTGAGCAATTTTGTCTGCCCATTCTTGTTGTTTAGGTTGATCATAAATCCCGGTAGCAGGTGGGTGAGAGCCTGAAAATAACGGTAAATTCCACTCTTTTAAATCAATTACTTCTGTCTGAAAATCTTCTAGATTAAATGATGGAATTGTGGATTCTAGCCAATTGGCAACTTTAATTGCTGTACGTCCTTCACGAACACTTCCTACGATAATATAGACCAGCATGTATTTTTCCTAAGTATTTTTATCTTTATAACTTAATTCATTATATAGGTAGGAGAGAATATAGAATTTGTAAGGATTCTTATGTCACTAATAAAAATTGAATCATAAAAAAGCCCTCATTTAGAGGGCTTTTTATTTACATTAGCTTAATGCCTTGTTGGCCTTCAGGAGTAACCTTAAATATTTCTACTTCAAAGGTAATATTTTTCCCAGCTAATGGGTGATTAAAATCAATTTCTGTAATGTCATCATTAACTGATTTTACTACACCGAATAAGGTGGTTTTTGCCTTATCTTCAAATTCGATCATGTGACCAGGAATAGGGCGTTGTTCAAACTTAACTGTATCGAAAGTTTGAACATTTTCTGGATTCCACGGACCAAAAGCCTCTTCTGGTGGAAGGTGTACTGTACGGCGGTCACCTGCACGTAAACCGAATAATGCTTTTTCGAAACCTGGTAAAAGGTTTCCGTCACCAATAGTCAGACTAACTGGCTCTTCACGGCTACGTGTATTGTCAATTTCTACACCATTTTCGATAGCTACAGAAAAGTGTAGGTCGACTTTAGAGCCTTCTTGAATACGAATTTCTTCGTTAGGTTGAATAATTTCGGTCATATTATGCATCCGAATTTTGGTTACGTTGCTTCTCAAGGAAGAATGTATCAATGAGTAGCAAAATCGTACCTAGAGTGATGGCACTGTCCGCAATATTAAAAGCTGGAAAGTGATGATTTTGGTAATAAACATGAATGAAATCGACCACATAACCTAGGGTAATACGGTCAATTAAATTACCTAAAGCTCCACCTAAAATTAAAGCGATGGCTACAGGTAGCACCACCATTTTTTTAGGCATACGCATTAACCAAAATACAAAAAGTACTGAAACTAAGCCCGCCAGTGATGTGAAGAAATAGCGCTGCCATCCTCCTGCATCAGATAAAAAGCTAAAAGCTGCACCATAGTTATGCAATAGTGTCCAGTTTAAAAATGGAAGTACAGGTACAGGATCTGCGTAGTTCAGATGTGTACTTGCAATCCATTTTGTCCATTGATCCAATACAATGGCAAGGACAGAAAGTCCAAGCCAAATCAGATTATGTGGATAAAACTGGAATAAGCCTTTTTTAGCTTGTGAATTAGGCATATTTTCTCACTTCGCCACGACCAGTGACGTTCACAATACAACGACCACATAAACCAGGATGATCGGCATGTGTATTTACATCTGGAAGGACGTGCCAGCAACGTGCACATTTTTCACCTTCAGCTGCAGATATTTGTACACGTAAGCCTTCCATTTCAGTTGCTTCACCTTGCTCAGCCAATGGATGTACTACTACTTGCGAAGTAATAAGAACAAAACGGAGTTCATCAGCCAGTTGGTTTAAAACTGTTTGTAATGATTCACTTGCCCAAAGTTCAACTTTGGCTGAAAGATTACTGCCGACAAGTTTAGCGTTACGCGCTGCTTCAATCTGTTTATTTACTGCAGATTTTACGCTAATCAATGTTTGCCAATCTTCTTCAGAAAGCAAGTTTGCTTTTGATGAAACAGGCAAGTCATACCATTCTGAAGTAAATACATACTTTTCGGTTTGTTCTGGAATCAATGGCCAAGCTTCTTGAGCGGTAAAGCTTAGGATTGGGCTCATCCACCGGATAAATGCTTGAACAATATGATAAAGCGCTGTTTGTGCAGAACGACGTGCCTGAGAATCTGCTTTAGTGGTGTATTGACGGTCTTTGATAATATCTAGGTAGAAACCACCTAAGTCATTAATACAGAAGCTTGTTAACGCACTACATACCACATGGAAGTTCATTTCTTCATAGGCAGTGATAATGGTTTGTTGTACTTCATTCGCACGTTGTAAGATGTATTGATCTAGAGCGATAAGGTCATCTACGTCCAGAGCATCAGTACTTGGTTTGAAACCATTTAGGTTCGCAAGCAAGAAGCGTAGAGTATTACGAATACGGCGATAGCTATCACTTACACGGCTAAAGATTTCTTTCGATGCTGCGATTTCATAACGGTAGTCGCTAGACGCTACATATAGTCGTAAACCATCTGCACCAAGCTGTTTGATGATTTCTTCAAGCGGGATATAGTTGCCTAAAGATTTCGACAATTTACGACCGTTTTCGTCCACTGTAAAACCATGAGTTAACAAGGCTTTATATGGCGCACGATTGTGAATTGCCATAGATGTTAATAAAGAAGATTGGAACCAGCCACGGTGTTGGTCTGAACCCTCTAAATATAAGTCAGCAGGGCTTTCTAATTCATCACGTTGCTCAAGTACAGCGTAATGCGTTGTACCAGAGTCGAACCATACATCGAGTGTATCGCGAACAGCGTTATATTGTTCAGCATCTTCACCGATGAAGTCTTTTGCTTCACGTTTGAACCATGCTTCGATGCCTTCTTCTTCGATCAGTTGAGCAACTTCTTCGATGAGTTCAGGTGTACGCGGGTGTAATTCGTTCGTATCTTTATGAACGAAGAATGGAATTGGAACACCCCAAGTACGTTGACGTGAAATACACCAGTCCGGACGACCTTCGATCATTGATTCAATACGGTTCTTACCCCAGTTCGGTACAAACTCGATATCATTTTCAATGGCATTAAGCGCACCTTCACGTAACCCTTTTTGATCCATGCTAATGAACCATTGTGGTGTAGCACGGAAAATAATAGGAGTCTTATGGCGCCAGCAGTGTGGGTAGCTGTGTTTAATTGGTTGATGAGCCCATAAACGGCCTACAGCGCCCAAAGCTTCAATAATCTTTGGATTGGCTTTATAGATGTGCTCACCAGCATAGATTGGAGCAGTTGGGAGATAAACACCGTTACCACCCACTGGGTTATCTACTTTAAGGTTGTATTGAAGACCTACTTTATAGTCGTCCGCACCGTGGCCAGGCGCTGTATGTACGGCACCTGTACCGCTTGTTGCGATAACATGTTCACCTAAAATAACCGGAACTTGACGATCAGTAAGTAGAGGATGCTGTAGGGTAAGGTTTTCAAGAGCCGAACCAGTAAAATCAGCTAAAACAACTGGGTTTTCAAGCTTGTAACGCTCAATCGCTGAAGCAACTAGATCTTTAGCAAGAATAAAGTTTTGCTTACCACGCTCAGTTGTCACTTGCACCAATTGATATTCAATTTCGGCATGCAACGCAACGGCTTGGTTAGCTGGTAATGTCCATGGTGTAGTGGTCCAGATCACGATATCTGTTGGATCTTGAACTTCTACGTTTAAACGGGCACTTAAATCTTTGAGATCGACAACGCCAAAACCAACGTCAATTGCGTCTGATTTTTTATCTTCGTATTCAACTTCTGCTTCAGCAAGAGCTGAACCGCAGTCCATACACCAGTTCACTGGCTTTAAGCCTGGCTGGATATGGCCATTTTTCTGGATGAGACCTAGAGCACGAACGATATCGGCTTCTTGTTTGTAATTCATGGTGAGATAAGGATTATCCCAATCACCTAAAATACCAAGACGTTTAAAGTCAGTACGCTGTAAATCAATTTGTTTTAGCGCGTATTCACGGCAAAGTTTACGGAAAGTTGCTGCGTCAACTTTTTCGCCCACTTTACCTACTTTCTCTTCGACTTTTAGTTCGATTGGCAAGCCATGACAGTCCCAACCTGGAACATACGGTGCATCAAAACCTGAAAGCGTACGGCTTTTTACAATAACGTCTTTGAGTACTTTATTGACTGCGTGGCCTAAGTGAATTGTACCGTTCGCATATGGAGGGCCATCATGCAAAATATATTTTTTCTTGCCAATACGCGATGCACGAATCTGCTGATAAATGTTGTCGGTATACCACTCTTCTAACCATTTCACTTCACGTACTGCCAAATTTGCTTTCATTGCAAATTGAGTATCCGGCAGGTTTAGCGTGGCTTTGTAGTCCACTGCATTCTCAGGAGTTTGCTTATCGCTCATGCAAGTTTTCTTCCAGTTTAATCAGCTTGGGAGCTGACATGTTTTACAATCAAAATTCGAATTAAAAAGGAAATTGTGTCGTGTCGTTACGGTATTGTCGTAACTGTTGCACGTCATTATCAATTCCAGCCTTAAGTGCTTCAAGCGAAGGGTAGTTCAATTCACCATGAAGATAGTGAAGAAAAGTCACCCGCATAAATAAGCCATACAGATTAGCAGAAACATCAGGGAAATGTACTTCTAATCTCCATTCTGGATGTTCTTGCTGAATGGCGGGACGTGTACCGACATGACCTGCGCCATAGAGGCTATTTTCATGATATCCGGCAATTCCCGGTTTCTCAGGTGTTTCTTGGCGCACTTTTTCAGTGAGTGAAGTTGTTTCGCAAATGACTTCAACGCCATAAATACCGTTTAAACAAGGTTTGTGGCGGTTGAGACGAACATTAATGGTTGGAAAATCAAGAGTTCGTCCAATTTGGTCGCCATATTGGACACGTCCAGTAATACTGTACGGACGGCCTAATAATTTAGCTGCTAAAGCAAGATTACCCACTTGAAGTACTTGGCGAATACGGGTTGAACTGACGCGTTCACCTTCAAGTTCAATGGTATGTAAATTTGTGACTTGGAAGCCATAATCTTTTAAAAATTCACTGTTGCCTTGGCGGTCTTTACCGAAATGAAAGTCATCCCCTAAAACTAATGATTGGGCATTTAATTTATTTTTTAATAAATCTGCGAAGGCAGATGCGCTCATGCTACGGAAATGTTCATCAAATTTAGCAACCGCAATATAGTCAACGCCAAGCTCAGCTAGGTATTCAACTTTTTCCCGTAATGAATTAATACGAGGAGGTGCATCGTAACCTTTGAAGAACTCAAGCGGTTGTGGCTCAAAAATCATGACCAAAGTTTTTAAGCCTTGTGCTGCAGCAATTTTTTTGAGTTGAGCAATCATCGCTTGGTGGCCTAAATGGACACCATCAAAATTACCAATAGTTACCGCTGTTGGAGGTAACTGAAAATTGGGCGATAACGCATTAAGACGAAGCAGTTTCATGAACTTAAAATATGGCTATTTTTGCAAGGGCTATATATTGCCATAATCTCACAGATTCGTCTTGTTGTTGTGTTTTTACTCAGTTATTTTTCAACATGAATATTTGTATATTTAAAATACTGATGAATTAAATAAAAATAAATCAATTTTTCTTATTAATGGTTTGCTCTACTATATCTTTATCCACTCTTTGATTAGAGAACTAAGATGAAAAAACCCTTTTACCAATTAAATCATAGCAAAGATGTTATACGACATTTTACTCCAAATTGGTTTACAGCGACTATGGGTACTGGCGTGGTGAGTATGATTTTAATCCAGCTGCCATTTGCTCAATCTTTTTTATTCACGTTAGCAACTTTGTTATGGCAATTTAACATTGCTTTATTTAGCGTTTTTTCAGTTCTTTATTTATTGCGGTGGCTTCTTTTCCCTCATGAAGCGAAGCAAATATTTAACCATCCCAATATGAGCTTGTTTTTAGGGGCTATCCCAATGGGGCTTGCAACGATATTAAATGGTTTTTTAAGCTTCGGTGTCGGGCTTTACGGTGAAGTGGCTATCCATATTGCTCAAGCTTTATGGTACATCGATGTCTTTTTAGCATTGGCCATTGCGTGGATCGTGCCATTTTGTATGTTTAGTCGTCAGAACCATCAGCTACATACGATGACTGCAATCTGGCTTTTACCTGTGGTTGCCTGTGAAGTAGCAGCAAGTTCTGCCGGCATGTTGGTTGCACATTTACCCGCAGATATGCATAGCTTTCATTTATTAATGGCTGGCTATGTACTTTGGGGAATCTCTGTTTTACCAGCATTCGCTATTCTGACAATTTTAATTTTACGTATGGCTTTGCATCAGCTACCTGAAAAAGAAGTCGCTATTTCTAGCTGGCTCTCTTTAGGCCCGATTGGTACAGGTGCATTAGGTTTATTGTTACTAGGTCAGCAGGCACAAAGAGTGGCGCCAAACGTAGGATTTGAACAATTTGCTAATGTCTTTCAAGCTTTAGGAGTTGTAGGCAGTCTTGTACTTTTAGGCTTTGGGTTATGGTGGCTTGGTCTTGCGATTTTAACAACGCTCCGTCACGCAAAGACAGGTATTCCATTTAACTTGGGCTGGTGGGGCTTAACCTTTCCATTAGGTGTATTTATTCTGGCTTTGTTTAACTTAGGACATCAGGTTGAAGTTGTATTTTTACAATACATTGCGGTGGCATTGAGTCTTTTATTATTGGCAATGTGGGGCGTAGTAATGAAGAAAACGCTTGTAGGAGCATATAGTGGTCAACTGTTTTTTTCTCCCTGCTTAATCGCTTTACAACAAAAAGTGCAGTAATGATGAAAAGGTGCAAAAAGCTTTTGCACCTGATTTATACTTATTTTCTAACTTATTTAATTTTGATTTGAGCTTCTTGAATGAACACTGATATTGCTTTGATTATGGCACTTCCTAATGAATCTAAAGGTTTATTTGAACAAGCAGGTGTTGAAGTTCATTACAGTGGTATTGGTAAGATTAATGCTGCCTTTAAAGCATTTGAGGTTATTCAAAAAACTGGCTGTAAAACTTTAATTAATCTAGGTACAGCTGGAAGCTCTGCGTTTAATCGACATGATTTGGTCGAGGTGAAGACTTTTGTACAACGTGATATGGATGTTTCACCCCTAGGGTTTGAAGTAGGTGTAACGCCGTTAGATGATCACTTGCCAGCTGAAATTCATCTTCAACCACATTTTATTGATTTGCCAAAAGCAGTTTGTGGAACTGGTGATTCATTTGAAACGGGTCAGCCAAAAGTAGCTTGTGATGTGGTTGACATGGAAGGCTATGCTTTAGCTAAAGTGTGCCACAAGTTAGGTGTACGATTAATCTCGGTGAAGTATATTACTGATGGGGCAGATGACACTGCACATTTGGATTGGGAAGAAAATTTATTGTTAGGCGCTCAGAAACTCCTAGCCCTTTATCAAAACTATTTCTAAAAAAAGATCGGCAAATTTGCCGATCTTTTTTATTTTAGCGAGGTAATACGCCGTATAGCATCATATGTACCGTATGCTCAATCGAACGCTGGAACATACTGCGGTTACGAAGCGTTTTACCGGTCACCATTTCCATTTGTGTTGCAAAATCTGCATAGTTTTGCGTAAGGCCCCAAATATTTAAGATTAATAGCTCAGGGTCGATATCTGGAGAAATTTTCCCTTCTTCTTGCCATGTTTGAATAACCTTGGCTTTGCGCTTAAATAGCTTTTTCAAAGGCCCTTTCAGTATAGGCAAAATATGTGGAGCCCCTTGAATAATTTCTAGTGCAAACAATCTAGATGCTTTCGGTTGGCTACGAGACAGTTCGATTTTTTGAATTAAATAGTGAGATAAGGCTTCGGCTGGTTCTAATTCAGCTTCTAAAGTTTGTAAGGGGGCCAACCATTTTTGTAAAACGGTTGTGAGCACTTCTACATATAAAGACTCTTTATTTTCATAGTAATAGAAAATATTCGACTTATGCATGTCGGCGAGTTGGGCAATTTCATCCAGACTTGCGCCACTAAACCCATAGACTGAAAATACGTCAAGGGCCGCAGCAAGAAGCTGATTGCGCTTTTGGGTACTCTTTTTTTGTTCCATCTGCTGCATAATTAAAAAAATAATATTCCCATTGTAAGGGAAATTGTTTGATTTGTGCACAGGTGTCTTGCTTTTTTAATCAAAAAACAGCTAGTTATTTGCGTAATAGATATACTATTGTGCAAAAAATAGAGAGATTCCCTAGTTTATTGTTATTCTTAAAAATATTTTTTTATTTTCGCCCTAAAAAAGAGCAATAAAACAGCAGTTTTATTGCTCGTAAATTGGGCAATTTTCGGTTGAACAGTTCTCATTACTCATCACAACCTTAAGTTGCCAAAACCGCATCGAGTACTTGTTGCTCAAGTTGAGCAAAAGTAATACTTTTTTTACGCGGGCGCGGCAAATTAACTTGGAAACTGTGAGCAATCTGGCCCTTATCTAATAAGATAATACGGTCAGCTAATTGCACTGCTTCACTTACATCGTGTGTGACCAAAATTGCAGTAAAGCCTTGCTCCTTCCACAAGCGCTCAATCAAGCTTTGCATCTCAAGCCGAGTTAGAGCATCTAATGCACCCAAAGGTTCGTCTAGCAACAATATGCGTGGAGTATGTGATAGTGCACGGGCTAGAGCAGTGCGCTGACGTTGACCACCTGAGAGCTGGGAAGGCCATTGTCCCGCTTTTTCTTTTAAACCTACTTTTTCTAATAATTCTTCTGCCAAAGCATGTTGTGATTTTGGTAGCCCAAGTTGAACATTTTGAAGAATATTTCTCCAAGGAAGTAAACGAGGATCTTGGAACATTACTCGAATATCATCGTTCGTAATGCCTTCACGTAAATGTCGGGCAGATTTAAATTTGATTTCCCCAAAGCTGGCTTTTTCAAGTTGAGCAATTAAACGGAGTAACGTACTTTTGCCACAATCACTTCGGCCAACAATTGCTAAAAACTCACCCGGCTGGATGTGTAGGTCAAGATCTTCGAGGACCTTTACCTCACCATAAAATTTATAAAGTTGCTCAATCAGAATCTCTGCTCCTAATACAGGTTCTTGAGATTCTGTTGGTTCTTCCGGAATGAGCTGCACTTCATTCTGATTAATATTTAAATTCAGATTTGTCATGTTCTAAGCTCCCTTATTTCTGATATCCAGAGTGCCAACGTAGTAAATAGCGTTCCAAAAGCTGTGCTAAAACATCTGCCAGTTTGCCTAGTAAGGCGTACAGAAGAATACCGACCAGAACTACATCCGTTTGTAAAAACTCACGTGCATTCATGGTCATATAACCAATACCTGCTTGAGCTGAAATGGTTTCAGCAACAATAAGCAATACCCAAACCAAACCTAAAGCAAAGCGTAAACCCACTAAAATAGAAGGCATCGCACCCGGCAAAATAATTTCTTTGTAAAGCTGCCAACGTGAAAGTCCGTAGCTTTTACCCATCTCAATCAATTGAGGGTCAACTGACCGAATACCGTGATAGGTGTTGATATAGATAGGGAAGAAAACACCTACGGCGACTAAAAATAATTTCGCTGTTTCATCAATCCCGAACCACAAGATGACAAGTGGGATAAGTGCTAAGGCTGGGATGTTACGAATCATTTGTAAGGTCGTGTCGAGCAGGGTAGAGGCGAAACGCGAAGACCCGTTGAGTAGACCTAATAACAAACCTAAACCGCCGCCTATCAGAAGGCCAAGCAGTGCACGACCAGCACTGACTTTAACGTGCTGCCAGAGTTCGCCACTCACCAGTAGATGCCAAAAAGCGGAAACTACAGCAGTAGGTGCGGGTAAAATACGGCTTTCTAAAAGACCCGAACTTGAGGCAATTTGCCAAACAACCAATAGAAGAATAGGGAAAATCCAAGGCAGCAAACGCTGCCCGATTTGTTTTGTTCCACGTGAAACAACACTTTCAGCTTTGCTCATGCAGGCTCCTTGACGGAACTATTTAGCTTCTTCTCGTCTGGAACATAATTGTTGGCAATAATTTCACCGAATGGACCGGTTAAATTTGGCTGAGCAAGTTTAGCGCGAGTTTCAATTGGTAATAACGGGAATACTAACTCTGCAAAACGAATTGATTCTTCAAGGTGTGGATAGCCTGAGAAAATGAAAGTATCAATACCTAAATCAGCATATTCCTGAATACGGGCAGCAACGGTTTCAGGATCGCCTACAAGTGCTGTACCTGCACCACCACGAACTAAACCAATACCAGCCCAAAGGTTTGGAGATACTTCTAGTTTGTCTCGATTACCGCCGTGGAGAGCCGCCATACGTTGTTGGCCTACAGAGTCCATTTGTGCAAATTTTTTCTGTGCGGCAGCAATAGTCGCATCATCAAGATATTGGATAAGCTCGTTCGCTGCTGCCCAAGCTTGTTCGTTGGTTTCACGAACAATCACATGTAAGCGAATGCCATAAGTTAATTTGCGGCCTTTAGCCTCAGCTTTAGCACGAACATGTTCGATCTTTTGTTTAACTGCCTCTGGTGGTTCACCCCACGTAAGGTAAGTATCGACTTGCTCAGCTGCAAGATCGACAGCGACGTCTGAAGAACCACCAAACCAAAGTGGTGGATAAGGCTTTTGAACAGGTGGGTAAAGTAGTTTTGCATCATCCACTTGTAAACGTTCACCGTGGAATGTAAAAGCTTCACCCGTATGTGAGCGTGTCAAAATCTCACGCCAGATTTTTACGTATTCATTGGCAGTTTGATAACGTGTTGAGTGATCTTCATATAAACCATCTCCGCGTAATTCAGCCTCATCACCACCAGTCACTAAGTTGAGTAATACACGACCATTCGACAAACGGTCAAACGTTGCAGCCATACGAGCAGCTAAAGCTGGTGTGGTTACCCCTGGTCGTAATGCAACTAAAAATTTAAGGTGTTGAGTTGCATCAATTAGGCTAGCCGCCGTAATCCAAGGATCTTCACATGAACGACCTGTTGGAATAAGTACACCTTCGTAACCTAAATTATCTACTGCCACAGCAATTTGCTTCATATAGGCATGGTCAACCTGACGAGCGCCTTTACTTGTACCTAAATAGCGACTATCACCATGGGTAGGAATAAACCAGAAAATTTTCATGTGCATTACCTATATATCTATTGAAATTACTTGGCGCCCCAAACAGCTTGTTTAATGCTGATTGGTTTAGGGATGATGCCTTGTTGAGTAAAGATGTCTGCGAGTTGCTGTTGCTCAGCAATCACTTTGCTGCTGAGTGGAGCTGCTGATGAAGGACGAGGACGGCGTTTAATAAATAAGTCACTGGTTGCAGGCTTAAGCCCTGTGCTTTGGCCAATCGCACCAGCCGTTTCTGCTTGATGACTTTGAACCCATTTGTCAGCTTGATTGATTTGTTTGATGAGCCCGGAAACAGCTTTAGGATGTTGTTTAACAAAATTTGGAGCTGCTAAATAAAATGTATAGTTCGGACTTAAGCCTTTACCTGATGCAAGAACACGAGCTTGATCTTCTAGTTGTGCTGAAGCGAAGTAAGGATCCCAAATTGCCCATGCATCAACGGCACCTTTTTGAAATGCTGCGCGAGCATCGGCAGGGGTAAGCCAGATGGGGGTAATATCGCTCCAGTTTAGGCCTGCTTTACGTACAGCTTGCACAAGTAAGTAATGTGAGCTCGAACCTTTTTGCAGTGCAATGCGTTTACCTTTAAGGTCTTTCAGCTGTTTGAGCTGTGAGTTTTTTGGAACTAAAATTGCCGATGCCAAGGGCTTAGCCGCTTCATAAGCAATATAATATAAAGGCTTGCCAGCCGCTTGAGCATAGACAGGAGGTGTATCTCCAGTAACGCCTACATCAAGCGAACCGACAGCTAAAGCTTCTAAAATTTGTGGACCAGCAGGGAACTCATTCCAAGTAATTTTTGCATTTGGGAATTCTTGCTCAAATAGCTTTTGCTGTTTGGCAATTGCAAAGTTAATCGAGCTTTTTTGAAAACCAATACGAAGTTCTTTTACAGTAGGGTCTATTGCCCAAGCTGGCGCTGCGATTGTTAAGCCTAATACAGTGACTGCACTGAGGCGCTTAATTAATTGTGTCCACTGACTCTTAATAAATAATGACTGATGTTGCATATTGATATCCTTGTTCCCCTTGAGGTGAGGCACAGCATTTATATGATTATTTAAGCCGTGCCCAAGCTGGGTTTATTTCAGTTTTAAAATGGCGTCTTGAATGGTGAGTTTGTTTGGAATGAGCTTTTGCGCATAAAAAGCATCAGCCACATATTGTTGTTCTTGTGCCACCTTGTCAGAGATTGGCTGAACTCCAAAACCCATACGTGAAATGGAAGTTTTGAGTACATCAAACTCAAGTGCGGTAGGTTTTTCGAGTAACTTGGCAGCTTCATCCTGATGTGAACTTACCCACTTAGTGGTCTGGTTAAGTGTCTGTACAACAGTGTTGAGTACTTTCGGATTATTTTCTGCAAATTTACGGTCAGCTAAATAAAACTGATAATTACTCACCAAGTTTTCGCCTGTTGCTAAAACTCGCGCCTGAATTTGATGTTCAGCTGCTGCAAAGAACGGGTCCCAAATCACCCATGCATCGACAGCACCTTTTTCAAAGGCAGCACGTGCGTCTGATGGCGGCAAATAAACTGGTTGAATATCACTTAAGCTTAAGTTGTTGGCTTCTAAAACTTTTAACAATAGGTAATGAACATTCGAGCCTTTATTAAGAGCAACACGTTTGCCTTTTAAATCTTTAATAGATTGGATTGGAGAGTCTTTTTGTACCAATAGTGCTTCAGCTTTTGGCGCAGCAGGTTGGTTTGCGACATAGACTAAATTTGGATTGGCAGCCTGAGCAAAGATCGGTGGTGCTTCACCTGCTTCACCGAGTGAAACACTTCCTACGTTTAAGCCTTCAAGCAATTGAGGGCCAGCAGGGAACTCAACCCATTTCACTTGCACGCCTTGTTCTTTTAATGCTTTTTCTAAGTCACCACGAGCCTTTAGAATAGGAAGAATCCCATATTTTTGATAGCCGATATTTAAGGTTGTGGTGGCTTGTTCCTCTTTTTTGGCACAACCACTTAACATCATCACTCCTGCAAGGCTGGCCGCGATGACTGAATATTTTGCCCATGAAGTGGTGTTGAAAAGTGCCATGAGATTTCGTACTCCCCGAAAGAGAAAAAGAAAAAAAATAATTGGATGAGCAGATACCCTAAATTGATTTTTATTTCAGAAAAAATAAGTATTCGGTCTTTATTTATGCAAAAAAAAGCTAAACACAATAGGCTATAAACTTATGCGAAAAAATGATTTATCTAATAGAAATATATTTAATGCATTGTTATTAAGTTAATGTAAATAAAATAAAAAATATTAAAACCTTAAAAAATTTAGATTTAAAAAAGTACAACCATAAATTAATCGTGTTTACGGTTGTACTTTTTGAACTAAGCTTATCTGAAATAAGAATATCTTAAAATTAGCAAAGGCTAAGGAAGCAGTTTCTTAAAGACTAAAGAATTCCTTTGATAGTTATAGAGTGCCTGACGAGCATTTGGTAAGTCATCAACACTCACCTGATGGAAACCGTGTTCTAAGAACCAGTGAGCGGTTCGAGTCGTTAAAACAAATAATTGACGAATACCTTGTTCTTTTGCCTTTTCTTCAAGGAATTGCAAAATCTGGCTGCCACGGTTCGATTTACGATAACTTGGGTGTACTGCGACGCAGGCAATTTCTGCTGAACGTGTTTCATTAAATTCGGTTGGAATTGGATAAAGTGCAGCACACGCTAGAATCGTACCATCGCGCTCAATAACAGCGAACTGGCTAATCTCTTGCTCTAAACGTTCACGCGAACGATAAACTAAGATACCTTCTTCTTCTAATGGACGTAATAAATTCATTAAACCGCCCACATCTTGAATGTTGGCCATGCGAACTTCTTCATAATGCGCATCGGTAATCATGGTACCGATACCATCTCGAGTAAATAACTCTTCGAGAAGGGCGCCATCATAGGCATAAGAAATAAGATGAACGCGGTGTACGCCTGATAAAGATGCTTTTTTTGCCTGTTGCAAATGCAAGGTGAGTGTTGGGCTAATGGTTTGGTATTGTTGAATATAGTAGTCCAGTTGATGTGGGCTTAATTCACGTAATATTTGCTCATCTTCATTCAGCAATCCTTGTTGCTCACCTAGAAAAATGAGTTTATCTGCTTTTAAGTAAGTTGCTGTTTTAGTTGCAACTTCTTCAGCTCTTAAGTTAAAAACCTCACCTGTAGTGGAGTAACCCGTTGGCCCTAGCAGTACAATATTATGATTATCGAGGTGTCGATCAATCGCATCTGTATCGATAGAGCGAACTTCACCTGTAAGCTGGAAATCCATGCCATCACGAATGCCATAAGGTTTAGCAGTCACAAAATTACCTGATACCACATCTATGCGAGCGCCGTACATTGGCGAGTTTGCTAAGCCCATAGAAAGCAATGCTTCGATTTCTAGGCGGATAGAACCTACAGCACTCATGACACAGCTTAAAGATTCGCGTGTGGTAATACGGCTGTTGTCATAAAAAGGAGTTTCGATTCCTTTTTCTTTAAGGTTTTGATTAATTTGCGGACGTGCTCCGTACACGAGAATTAAGCGAATACCAAGAGAGTGCAATAAAGCAATGTCGTGAATAATATGTTCAAAATTAGGATGACGGACTGCTTCACCACCAAACATCAATACAAATGTTTTATCGCGGTGAGCATTAATGTAGGGCGCTGAGTGTCGAAACCAGTGTACATAATGCTGGGTGTTATTATGTGACTTACTTACAGGCTTACTTGACATACCGATCTCGAATCAACAGCAAAAAGATATAAAGATGATTCTAAACAAAAAAGATTAAAGCCGCATGTTTTAGATAAAAAAACACCCAAATTGAAATTTGGGTGCTTAAAAAGTTTTAAATTAGTAAACCACTCTAATGATTTTATGACTTTGTTCATTCACCAGTACATAATTACCATTCACTTTATACCATTTTTGGTAACGACCTGGTTTCGTTAATTTTTGATGTTGACGATAGTCGATCACGTAACGTGAATGTCGATACTCATGCGGTACCACCTGACCTACTCGCCACGCATTGCGATGATCATCTTTTTTAATCACTTTAACTGTTTTTACTTCATGGTTTTGGTAATTGCCATGATGATTATGATCGTTTGGTGCTGCCATGGCTGTTGTTGCAACTAAACCACTAAGAGAAAGAACAATCGCTGTTGTTAATTTTTTCATTGTAAACCTCGAATGATGAGCTGATTTCAATAACTAAAGATTAGTGAACAATTGCAGATAAATCGTGGAGGCCAAGAAGAATAAATGTGAAAACTCTCTATGAAATAAGAAGAAATTAAGAAAATTCATCATTTAAGAATATAAAAAATAAAAAAGGATAAAACCGAGAGGCTTTATCCTTTTTATTCAGCGATAGCGAGGGTCTATCGCCTTAAAAACCACGAATACTCACAATGCTATTAGAATCTGTGTCGACTAAAATATAGTCATTGTTGATTTTATACCACTGCTGATTACGGCCTGGTTTTGGCAAGTTACTGTCTTTATAGTCGACTTTATAGCCATTACCACGATAGTGCTGTGGCATAACATAGCCAGGCTGCCAGCGATGTTGTTTTAAGCGTTCAAAGCCACGCTCTTCGCGCATACGGCGTTCGTCACGGATACGATCATCATCATGATCACGTCCAAATCCTGGCCCACGATCATTCCACTCACCACGTGGACCTCCACCTTTAGGACCTTTGGGGCCATGGCCTCGGTCAAAAGGAGGATCAGCAAAGCTCGCCATACTGGTGGTTAGTACGGTTATGCAAAGGGCTAAGATGGTGAACAACTTTTTCATGATGCATCCTCGTTTACATCTGATGTCTCTCATGTTGAATACTCTACGCGCAAAATGCAGAGAAACTGTGAAGATCATTTAATGGTTCAATTAAAATTACGGATAGATCAAGGGTTTTTATCAATAATAAAAAAGGCTTGTATATCTTTTCAGGTATAGGCAAGCCAGATTTGATGATTGGCCGTAATTTAATTTAGCTTTTTCATCTTTAACTTTTTAATCCTGCGCATCAATACTTTGACCATTGAGTGCCAAGCTGTCTTCACCCATTAAATAGAGGTAGGCAGGCAAGATCGACTCTGGTGTAGGTAGCGTTTTCGGATCTTCTTGTGGGTAAGCTTTCGCACGCATTGCGGTACGTGTTGCGCCTGGATTAATGCAGTTAAAGCGGATATTTGGATAAGTATTTTCCGCTGCAAAAATTTTACTCACTGCTTCAATTGCAATTTTGGAGACAGAATATGCGCCCCATAAAGCACGCGCTTCTCGGCCTACACCTGAACTGGTAAATACAACAGAGGCGTTTTCTGACTTTTGCAAAAGTGGTAATAAGGCTTGAGTGAGGGCAAACGGAGCACGTAGGTTAACTGCCATCACATCATCCCATACTTCTGTAGGATAATGTGCTAGCTCTACACGTTCACCTAAAATACCCGCATTATGCAAAATACCGTCTAGACGTCCAAACTGCTTTTCGAGCGTATCGACTAAAAAGTCATAATCACGGTCAGAGGCACTTGAAAGCTGTAGCGGTAAAATCGCGGGTTGAGGTGCACCTAGACTCTCAATTTCATCATAAATAACTTCAAGTTTATTTAAGGTTCTACCATGTAGGACAACGGTTGCACCATGTAGGGCATAACTTAGAGCCGCAGCTCGCCCAATTCCATCACCAGCACCGGTAATTAAAATAATTCGATCTTTGAGTAGATCCGGACGAGGTTGGTATTCTGAATATTTCATTGGTAAACCTCCTTCTTTTTATATTGATAAAACGATTAACCGTTAAAAAAGTCTATAAAACTCTGATGTTAACTTATCATACGCTGATTTTCCTGTAGAGCAGGAAGCTTTTGACGTAACATATCGTGTAATTCTGTCACTGTATTTACAATCGAATCGGCCTGCCAAGCGGTTAAATCATCACGGTGTTCGATAGGTAAATAGCCATAAGCTGCCAAGATGGTATACATATCGGCATTGCGACCAGCATCAATATCACGTGGGTGGTCGCCCACATAAATAATTTCATCTGCTTGGATGTTTAACTGTTTAGCAGCCAAATACATTGGTTCAGGGTCTGGTTTGGTTTTACTGACATCTTCAGGACATACCAAAACCGCACAGCGTTCTGTCAGATTTAACTTTTCTAAAAGAGATTCACTTAAACCACGTGGTTTATTGGTCACAATACCCCACGGGATTTGCGCAGCTTCTAACTCTTCTAGAAGTGGATACATGCCTTCAAACAGATCTGTATCAACCACAATATTATTGCCGTACAGATCTAAAAAGTTTTGACGATGTGCCAAGAATATTGGATTGGCCACATCTAGCTCTGGATAGACCAATTTCACCATCGCACGTGCACCTTCAGACACCTGAGTGCGAATAAGATCGGCTTCTACAACAGGGCGTCTTGCATCACGGCACATTTGCTGAATAATACGAATGAAATCCGCAGCTGTATCGATAAGCGTACCGTCTAAATCAAATAAAACAGCTTTCATCATGCACCTGTATTAATCGTATGAACCATATAGTTAACGTCAACATTTGGCGCTAACCAGTAATGCTTGGTCAGTGGGTTGTAATGTAGGCCAGTCATTTCTTTTAACGTAAGACCTGCATTACGAATATCATGTGCCATTTCAGATGGTCGAATAAATTTATGATAATCATGCGTACCTTTTGGCAACATGCGTAGGACGTACTCTGCACCGATAATGGCAAATAAATAAGATTTTGGGTTACGGTTAATGGTCGAGAAGAACACATGGCCGCCCGGTTTAACCAGAGCCTGACAAGCTTTTACAATAGATGCCGGATCTGGAACGTGTTCCATCATTTCCATACAAGTCACCACGTCATATTGACCTGCTTGTTCTTGTGCTAATTCTTCTACAGGAATTTGGCGATATTCAATATTTTGAACATTTTCTTGCTGAGCATGTAAACGGCCGACAGCTAGAGGTGCTTCACCCATATCAATGCCTAATACATCTGCACCACGACGTGCCATACTTTCGGCCAAGATGCCGCCACCACAGCCGACATCAAGTACTTTTTTACCAGCAAGACCGCCTGCACGTTCATCAATCCAGTTTAGACGTAGTGGATTGATCTGGTGAAGTGGGCGAAATTCAGAATGTTGATCCCACCATTTGGCAGCAAGTGCTTCAAACTTTGCGATTTCTTGTAAATCAACATTCAATTGCGACATGGTGCTACCTCTAAACTTGAGTTATCTTTTTGGATGTAGTTCGCCGTTAGTGTAGCGATTATTGGGAAAAAAGCGATAAACCCAATAAAAAACTTCACAGAAGCAAAACGAATTTAGCATATTTGTTTTATATTTAGGGCATAAGCTAATGCATAACAACTTAGAGGAAAAGATGTAGCAATGAAAAAATTGGTTTTGGGTGGTTTGAGTGCAGCAATTATGGCCGTATCGGGTGGTGCAATGGCAGCAGATTTTGTTGCTGGTAAAGACTACACCGTGATTGCCAATCCAGGCAAAGTGGAAGTTCCGGGGAAAATCGAAGTTCGAGAGTTCTTTTGGTATGGATGCCCACACTGTTTTAAACTTGAACCGCATATGCAAACGTGGTTAAAACAGATTCCTAAAGATGTACGTTTTGTACGTACACCTGCTGCAATGAATAAAATGTGGGAACAAGGGGCGCGTACCTATTATACATCTGAGGCATTAGGTGTACGTAAACGCACGCATTTACCACTATTCCATGCGATTCAGGTGAACGGTCAACAAATTTTTGATCAGGCTTCTGCTGCGAAATTCTTTACTCGTTATGGCGTACCTGAGCAGAAATTTAATAGTACTTACAACTCATTTGCTGTGACTGCGAAAGTTGCCGAGTCAAATAAACTTGCTCAACAGTACCAATTAACAGGCGTACCTGCAGTTGTCGTGAATGGTAAATATGTTGTGCAGGGTGAAGATGGTAAAGTCACTCAAGTTCTTAATTATTTAATTGAGAAAGAACGTAAAGCAAAATAAGTTGTTTAGGCTTTACTTCAAAAAAAAATGGGCTTCATGTGAAGCCCATTTTTATATTTAATTTATCGTTAATTATCACGAAATAATTCAATTAATTTTGCTGATTTTCATCTTCAATCTGAAAATTTAAAACATCAAAATTAGTTGTTTGAGTCGGCAGTGATAATGCCTGATTAATATATAAATTAATTAATTTTTGGCGAGAACCAATCGAACGCTGGTAATAAGTAGAATTTAAAAGCAGTGATGCACCATAAGTCAGTGACCAGATATAAGACAAATAGTCACGAATCGACATATCATAATTCAATGATTTTAAATAATTTTCGGTAATATCTTTAATTGCTAAAATACGCTGTTGGCGAATTTCATAAAGCTCTTCGAAAAGATGCTTCAACTTAGACTCTGTCATCGTCAGATTTTCTTCAAGTTGATGCAATAGAATCGTTTTACCTGGTGCAAGCAAATGGTGAAGCATGTAATGAGGAGCATACTCTTTGAAATCTGTATTATATTTTTTAGAAATTTCTAAAATTTGCTTTTCATTTTGAATAATGAGCTCAAGTAGAAGCTCATTTTTACTTCTAAAATGCTTATAAAGTGTGCCTTTAGCAATATCTAGCTCGGCCACTAACTCATCTAGAGTAATTTCCTGATTGTTTTCTAATAACAACTTTTCTGCCACGCTCAGAATTTTTTCTTTACGCATCAAAAACTGTGTATGACGATCAAGATTCATAGGTATTCCCACACCAGTTTGGCCTAACTAATAGTTTACTTCCTGTAAAAAAGAAAAAGACTTTTCTCGAAATTTTTAGCCTTTTTCTTTCTCTCTTTACGTATTACCACATAACCTGTTTTTTGTCATTTGCCGCTTCTATCGTTCCCAGTTTGCAATCCCTCTAAACAGTAAACGAACTTGTGTAGAAGCATTTTCAATAAAGGCTATTTGTTGCAGCTTGAGCTGTTCACCTTGATATTGTTTCGATAGGTTGAGCCACGTCATTGCCCATGTAAATGACATATTAGTCAAAATGGTAGATAAGACATTTAAGTCTTGAGGATTTTGAATATGTTTAAAATTTTCGAGTTTAGTAAGATCAGTTGTTAGATCTTCAATCAGAAATTCAATTTCTCTGGCAATTGCTGCACGGACTGTTTCTGAGCCACCCCAACGTTCAGCAATCATAAATTGCCATTGCTTAGGGCTATGATTTACCGCCTGCACAAATAGCTCAATACTGGTCTGGGTTTTAGCAGATTTATGTTGTAAATAACTTTGTCCAAGTTGATGTAAGACGCTTTTTAAATGTAAGGCAACTTGGTCAACCAGTTCTTTGCCGAGTTCGTCCATGTCCTGAAAATGACGGTAGAACGCTGTCGGTACTAAACCTACTTCACGTGCAACTTCACGCAAACTGATACTACTGAACGAACGCCCAGACGTGCTTAGATGCAAGGCTGCATCGAGAAGTGCCTGACGACTTTGCTGTTTTCGTTCATCCCGTATCGACATTAAAAGAACCTATTTAAACCGTGAGCCAAAGTCTAACAAAAAAGAGCAAACTTTCATAAAAAAAATAGTGAACAAGTGTTGACTGAGTGAATAGTTATAAATATAGTGTACATATGTTCACTATACGAACATGTGTTCACTCAAATAAATAGCCAGATACAAAAGAGGAACGTATGAACGCAACACTTAGTTATCAGCCACATTGGGTTCGAGAAGATTTCGTTGATTTTGTCTTGCAGAAAATTAACGTGACTTGGGCGTGGAAAAGGGTACTTGCAGAAGTTACTGCAGTTCAGCCACTGCATACCGATATGGTGCTCATTAGACTTAAACCAAATCGTAATTTTAATTTCGATCAAGTTCGAGCGGGTCAAAGTATTTTGCTGACTTTACTTATCGATGGCGTTTACCAACAACGTAGTTATTCAATTATTGAAGTGACTACTCAGGGTGAAATCGCTTTAGGTATTAAAGTACAAGGTTTGGTGTCTCGTGCAGCTCAACTATTACATGTGGGTGAGTGTGTTGAGATTTCACAACCACAAGGTGATTTTATTTTGCACCAAGGTCGGCATCCTGCAATTTTGATTGCGTCAGGAAGCGGTATAACTGCAATTTATTCACTCTTGCAGCAAGCTTTAAAACAGCAACTTGAACAAATTCATGTCATTTATTTTAATCGTGCGGAAATTTTTCATACTGAATTAAAAGCTTTGGCAGAACAGCACCCGCAGCTTCAATATCACTTTTTTAATACCACCGAGCAAAAGCAGCATTTAACTGGAAGCTTACTGCAAAAGCTGGTTCCAGATTTCGAGCAAACAGCAACTTATGTTTGTGGTCATCACGGCATGATGCAACAAGCCAATGAAATTTATGCCCAAAAAGGTGCTCAGTCGCAGCTTCATCAAGAATATTTCCAACCACTTCACGTGACTGGTACACATGCAGCACAGCCTGTTATTTTCCGCCGTGCCCAACACGAGTTTTTAGCTGAAACAAATTTACTGAGCAGTGCAGAGCAAGCCGGTTTACGCCCACAACATGGTTGCCGTATGGGTGTTTGCAATAAATGCAGCTGTACCAAGGTAAGCGGAGTTACTCAAAACCTGTTAACTGGTGATATTGAAGATCAACCGAACCGCCCAATTAAACTATGCGTGAGCCAGGCATTAAGCCCAGTCACAATTGATCTATAAAAAGAATTAAAGAGGATTAACCCTATGAATATGGCATTAGAATTTTCTACTGTTTCTAAATCTGCTCATTTAACACCTGAACAGACTGAAGAGTTTGGTCGCCGTGTTGAGCAGATTCGTCAAGACGTTATGCAAAGTCTTGGTGAGCAAGATGCAAAATATATCTATAAAGTACGTAATTTTGTTCGATATACCGAAATCGCATCACGTGGCATGTTGATGTTTGGTGGCTGGATTCCTCCTGTCTGGTTATTGGGTACAGGTTTACTGGGTATTTCTAAAATTGTAGAAAACATGGAACTTGGTCATAACGTTATGCACGGTCAGTTTGACTGGTTAAATGAACCAAGTCTGAATGGTAATACCTATGATTGGGATACCATTGCCTCTGGTGATGACTGGCGTGAAACACACAACTATGTACATCACACCTATACCAATATTGTTGGTAAAGACCACGATGTCGGATATGGTATTTTGCGAGTAAGTGATCAACAGAAGTGGGAACCTCGTCACCTATTTAATATTCCTTTGGCTCTACAGTTAATGTTTTTCTTTGAATGGTATGTAGGTGTACAAAATCTACATCTTGAAGATGCATTAGTTTATAAAACCAAAAGCTGGAAACAGGTGTGGAAAGATGCGGCTAAGGTCCGTAAAAAAGCAACGCGCCAAATTTTAAAAGATTATGTGTTTTTCCCTGTGATCTCTGGTCCTATGTTTTTACCGGTTTTTGCAGGCAATGTAGTTGCGAATATTATTCGTAACTTGTGGTCATCTGCTGTGATTTTTAATGGTCACTTTACTGAAGATGCAGAAACGTTTGAGCCTGATAATACTGATACCGAAACTAAGGCAGAGTGGTACTTACGCCAGATTCGTGGTTCAAGTAACTTTAGTGGTACAGAATGGCTGCATTTTATGAGTGGTAACTTAAGCCATCAGATTGAGCATCATTTATTTCCAGATATGCCAGCCAACCGCTATAAAGAAGTAGCACCGAAAATTAAGGCACTTTGCGCAGAATATGGCATTAACTATAACGAAGCGAACTTTATGCGTCAGTTCTGGAGTGTATGGGTACGTTTAGCGAAATGTTCACTGCCAAACCATACCACTGGAAAAGTGATGCAGACATTAGAAAAGTTAAAAGCAAAATTCAAATTTGCTTAATCTCAGTTAATTAAAAATAGCTCCTTTTTAGGGGCTATTTTTATTTTTGAGTTATGAAACTTACAGACTTACATTTGAAAGTAGGGAATAAACTCAACCTGTCAAAATCCTTTGCTATACTATGCCCAAGTTTGTATTTAAGATAAGTTAGGAAGGATTATGCGTATTGACCAACGTGCATTAGACCAATTACGTGAAGTGAAAATTACACGAAACTACACCCGTTATGCTGAAGGTTCTGTGCTGGTCGAATTTGGTCACACCAAAGTCCTTTGTACTGCAAGCATTGATAACTCAGTGCCACGCTTTTTAAAAGGCCAAGGCCAAGGCTGGGTAACGGCAGAATATGGCATGTTACCGCGTTCAACCCATTCACGTTGTGACCGTGAAGCGGCTCGTGGCAAACAAACTGGTCGTACTCAAGAAATCCAACGTTTGATTGGCCGTAGCTTACGTGCGATGGTTGATTTGAAAAAGCTCGGTGAAAACACGATTACCATCGACTGTGACGTGATTCAGGCAGATGGTGGTACTCGTACTGCTTCAATCACTGGTGCTGCTGTAGCATTGGTTGATGCGATGAATGTTTTATTGTCTCAAAAGAAAATTAAGCATGATCCTCTTAAAGGGTTGGTTGCTGCAATTTCTGTCGGTATGTATCAAGACGAAGTGTTGCTTGACCTTTGCTATGAAGAAGACTCGAACTGTCAAACTGACTTAAATGTAGTAATGACACAAGCTGGCGAGTTTATTGAAATTCAAGGTACTGCCGAAGATAAACCGTTTACCCGCGCTCAAAGCAATGCCATGCTAGAAATGGCTGAAAAAGGGATTGCCGAGCTCATTAAAAAGCAACAAGAAGCTTTAGGCTGGTAATTTTACGCTTTCTAAAAACGCATCTTTGGATGCGTTTTTTTATGCCTTCATCAAATCGACATAAAAACATCACGTGCCTGTCACTTTAACGCTTTATTAGTAGTTCGCATTTAAACCGTTTGGAAAAAACCAATGCGAAAACTTTCACTTTTATTAATTACCTCTTTAGCACTCATGCTCAGTGCTTGTAACGATGATAACGACTCAGATAATTCATCGCCAACAACACCGCCCACCAGTAATTGCAAAATGCACTGTGCACCATAATAAGAACTAGGATAGAACTAATGAATCGTCGCGAATTTCTTTTAAACTCTACAAAAACCATGTTTGGGACAGCTGCTTTAGCGAGTTTCCCGCTGAGTATTCAAAAAGCCTTAGCTATTGATGCCAAAGTTGAAAGTGGAACTATTCAAGATGTTAAACACATCGTGATTTTGACTCAGGAAAACCGTTCTTTCGATAATTATTTCGGAACATTAAAAGGTGTACGTGGTTTTGGTGATCGTTTTACAATTCCAATGACGGAAAGCCGAAAGGTTTGGGAACAATATGATGCGAATAAAAAGAAAGTATTGCCTTACCATTTAGATAGTCGTTTAGGAAATGCTCAGCGTGTTTCAGGTACACCTCACTCATGGTCTGATGGCCAAGCAGCTTGGGACAATGGCCGTATGAGTGATTGGGTCGCTTATAAAAAACCACAGTCGATGGGCTACTATAAAAAACAAGAAGTCGAATATCAGTTTGCTTTAGCGAATGCTTTTACCATTTGTGATGCTTACCACTGTGCTATGCATGCTGGGACCAACCCAAACCGTAAGTTTATTTGGACTGGAACTAATGGTCCTACAGGTGCAGGTGTTGCGAGTGTTGTAAATGAATTTGATGGGATTGGGGCATCAACAGAAGGTTATGAATGGACGACTTATCCTGAGCGCTTACAGCAGGCTGGCGTAACATGGAAAGTCTATCAAAATATGCCAGATAACTTTACCGATAACCCGTTAGCTGGTTTCAAACAGTATCGCCGTGCAAATGAGCAATCTGGTCAACCTGTCAGTAACGACACGCTAACGTGTCCAGCATACGATGAAAAGATTGATGCGACTCAACCACTTTACAAAGGTATTGCCAATACCATGCCGGACGGTGGTTTTTTAGGAACTTTTAAAGCTGATATTGCACAAGGTAAATTACCACAAGTGAGTTGGTTAGTTGCTCCTGCAACTTACAGTGAACATCCGGGGCCATCTAGTCCTGTACAAGGCGCTTGGTATATTCAGGAAGTATTAAATGCATTAACTGAGAACCCTGAGTTGTGGAGCCAAACCGTTTTATTGGTGAACTTCGATGAAAATGACGGTTTCTTTGACCATGTCCCTTCACCAAGTGCACCGTCTAAAGATTTAAACGGTGTTGTATATGGAAAAACGACTTTAAACGATCAGCAAGTGTCTTATGAGTACTTTAACCATCCAGCAGTAGCGACTTCAAAATCTCAACCTCAGCCAGATGGTCGAGTGTATGGACCAGGTGTACGAGTTCCAATGTATGTGATTTCGCCGTGGAGCCGTGGAGGATGGGTAAATTCTCAAGTCTTTGACCATACTTCTATTTTACAGTTCTTGGAAAAACGCTTTGGTGTGCAAGAACCTAACATTAGCCCTTACCGCCGTGCTGTATGTGGTGATTTAACGACGGCATTTAATTTTAAAACACCGAATGTTCTGCCTGTTGCTGAACTAGATGGGAAGAAAACCAAAGCCGAAGCCGATGCGATTCGTGTTGCTCAAGCTTTATTGCCACAAGTTCCTGTTCCGAGCCAGCAGCAATTTCCTCAGCAGGAAATGGGAATTAGGCCATCACGTGCTTTGCCATATATTTTACACACCAGTGCCAAAGTCGATACCACTCAAAAAATAGTTAAATTGATGTTCTCTAATACAGGTAAACAGGCAGCCGTTTTCCATGTCTATAACCGATTAGATCTTACGGCTATTCCACGTCGTTATATGGTTGAGGCGGGTAAACAGCTCGATGATGTATGGAATGCTACAAATGGACAGTATGATTTATGGGTACTTGGACCAAATGGTTTTCACCGTGCGTTTAAAGGTAATTTAAGTCAAGCTAATCAGACTCAAGCTTTACCGGAAATTAGAGTATGTGTGGAAGAGTGTGATGCGAATTTGTATTTAAAAGTGCGTCATGATGGTAATAAGTCAGTCAAGCTCACAGTCAAAGCAAATGCTTATCTTCCAAACAAGACATGGGCGATTGAAACGAACAGTTCTGAAAAAGAATTAGTTTGGGATATGTCTGAATTTGGTGGCTGGTATGACTTTACTGTGACATTAGCTGATGATGCTACGTTTAGCCGTCGTTTTGCAGGACGTATTGAAACTCAAGAAGATTCAATTTCTGATCCATATATGGGTTATCTAGAGTCTTAAGTTATATAGCCTGAATTGGAATTGTTATTTAAAGTCCATTTAGATGACTTTGATAAAAAAGCACGGCCTTATATCACATGAAATTCAAATAGATGTTGTATAGGCTTCCTCACTTTTGAAAGGTCAAAAGTGACAAAAACCTCTGTTTCTCTGATGTTACTTCTATATAACACAGAGAAACGGTGACATCCATGTCACCTGTCACGATAGTAAATGCAGGGTTTAGGCTGTTGATATAAAACTTTATGCGTAAAATATTGTCGTATAGATGAATAATAAAAATAAAGACTTACCTTTTGTAACAGAATCTCCTAAGCCTGGACATATTTATCTTTTACCTTGAAACCCTGAATTTTTTTAAAGTAATGGGGAAAATTTATGCTACAAGGTTTTATTGTATTATTAGCAGTAGTTACATTTGTTTTAATGGCGGCCGATCCACGTGATAGTGGGGCACAAGCGACTCAGTCAGCGTGGCAAAAAACACAAGCGGCAGACATGACCAAGTCGCAAAAAAATACCAATAATGACGCAGATTTTATCTAAGCATTAAAACGCATAGATAAATCAACAGCTCTAACATCTTTAGTCAGAACGCCCATAGAAATATAGTCAACGCCAGTGGTGGCAACTTCACGCAAGTTTTCAATAGTGATATTGCCAGAGGCTTCGAGTTTACAGCGACCTGCTACATGTTTTACGGCATCAATCATTTGCTGTTGACTGAAGTTATCGAGCATGACAATGTCCGCCCCAGCTTCAAGTGCTTGGTTTAATTCATCCCAAGTTTCAACTTCGACTTCAACAGGCTTGCCCGGTGCAATTTGATGTGCTTTGGTGATTGCTTGAGCAATACCACCCGCTGCCATAATATGGTTTTCTTTAATTAAGAACGCATCAAATAAGCCAAGACGATGGTTTTGTCCGCCCCCGATAGCAACCGCATATTTTTGTGCAATACGTAAGCCTGGTAGAGTTTTACGTGTATCGAGAAGTTTTGTATTTAAACCTTCAAGATGTTGAACATATTCAGCAGTTTTTGTTGCAACAGCAGACAAAGTTTGAATAAAGTTTAAAGCAGGGCGCTCTACAGTCAGTAAGCTACGTGCAGAACCAGCAAGCTTTAAAAAGGCTTCGTTTGCAGCAACACGTTCACCTTCTTGTTTTAGCCAAGTCACCTGAACACTATTGTCATAAGCTGAGATGAGCGCATTAACCCACGGTTGTCCAGCTAAGACCATATCTTCGCGGCTAATAATGGTTGCGGTAGCCTGTTCATCTTCTGGGGTGAGCATGGCGGTAATGTCACCGTCCCCAATATCTTCTTGTAATGCTTGTTGAATATTGATTTGAATTGATTGTTCAAGCAAAGACTGAGGTATGCTCATACGGTTTCCATTTTGTCGATGACCCTAAAACTTGCGATATATTAGCATCGTCGACCTGAAAAATAAGCTGTTTTATGAGATTAATCGCGATAAACAATCGCATTTACTACTTTGAAAAGCACATAACTGTTTTAAACTAAAACAATTGGCAAGCAATTTATTGGCGTCTCAATGAAGCAAATCACACCGTATGAAGTTATAGATGGACAATTAAAAGGGGCGAGACAAATCCCTTCTCCAAATTTTAACCAGCGTCCGACTGGCACCGAAATTCAAATGATTGTGGTTCATAATATTAGCTTGCCGCCGTCTCAATTTGGAGGGGGATATATTGAGCAGTTTTTTCAAAACAAGTTAGATTGGTCAGTTCATCCTTATTTTCAGACTATTGAAGGTATGCAAGTCTCTACACACCTGTTAATTTTACGAACAGGTGAAGTCCTACAGTTTGTTAACTTTAACGACAGAGCATGGCATGCAGGGCGTTCAAGCTACTTAGCCAAAGTTGAATGCAATGATTATTCAATTGGTATTGAGCTTGAAGGAAGCGATGATTTACCTTTTGAAGATGTACAATATGAAGTATTAACTGACGTTGTTACCGCTATCCGTCAGGCTTATCCTGAAATTAAAAACCATATTGCAGGGCATTCGGATGTTGCACCAGGCCGAAAAACCGATCCGGGGCCTTATTTTAAATGGCAACACTTTAGACAACTGTTAGCACAGAAAAAAACTTGAGTTCATTCATCATTTCACAACGAAAAGATTTTCTAGTTTCATTACAATAGCGTCTTTCGAATATAGCTGTAGGTGAGTGCGATGGCATTGTGGCGATCGACTTTTATTGTCAGTGCAATGACGATGTTGTCACGAGTGTTAGGGCTCGTGCGTGACGTCGTATTGCTCAACGTGTTTGGTGCAGGTAAAGATTTTGATACCTTCGTCGTCGCTTTTCGTATTCCCAACTTCTTTCGACGACTATTTGCCGAAGGCGCCTTTTCTCAGGCCTTTATCCCAGTCTTAACTGAATATAAAACGGGTCGAGCACACGCTGAAGTACAGATTTTAATTAGTCGGGTATTTGGCTGTTTGCTAACAGTTATGACCTTACTCACTTTTGTGGCTATGGTTTTAGCACCTGCAATCATCTATATGTACGCACCGGGCTTCCACAGTGATCCAGAAAAGTTCGATTTAGCCGTCAGCATGTTCCGTTTGACTATTCCATATCTAATGTTTATGTCGCTCACGGCTTTTGCTAGCAGCATCTTAAATAGTTATGGTTCGTTTGCCTCACCAGCTTTTTCACCAGTTTTGTTAAATGTAGCGATGATCGCAGGAGCGTGGTGGCTTACGCCGTATATGGCTGAGCCAATCAAAGCATTAGGCTGGTCAGTTGTTGCGGCTGGGGTATTACAGTTAGCGATACAAATTCCTGAATTGTGGCGTAAAAACCTACTGATTCCACCTAAAGTTGATTTTAAACATGAGGGTGTAGAGCGTATTTTAAAATTAATGCTTCCAGCATTATTTGGTGTATCGGTGACTCAGATTAACCTATTGCTAAATACGATTTGGGCATCTTTCATGCAAGATGGTTCAGTGTCTTGGCTCTACAGTGCTGAACGCATGACTGAGCTACCTTTAGGTTTAATTGGGGTTGCGATTGGTACAGTAATTTTGCCTTCGCTTTCTGCCCGTCATGCAGAGCAGGATCAAGCAAAGTTCCGCGGTATGATCGACTGGGCTGCAAAAGTCATTGTATTGGTAGGATTACCGGCAAGTATTGCTTTATTTATGCTTTCAACACCGATTATTCAAGCATTATTCCAGCGTGGTGAGTTTGATTTACGTGATACACAAATGACAGCTCTAGCATTGCAATGTATGAGTGCTGGTGTAATTTCTTTCATGCTCATTAAAGTATTCGCCCCAGGTTTCTATGCACAACAAGACACAAAAACACCAGTGCGCGTAGGCTTAATGTCGGTCGCAGCTAATGCAATTTTAAACGTTGTATTTATTGGTTTCTTTAAGCTTATTGATTGGCATGCAGAACATATGGCACTTGCACTAGCATCTTCAGGTTCAGCGTTAGTAAATGCTGGTTTACTCTACTTCTATTTGCATAAGCGTAATATTTTCCGATTTGGTCCGCATTGGAAGAAATTAGGACTTCAATATGGTTTAGCAAACCTCGCTATGATTGCAGCGCTTTGGTTTGGGCTCAATTGGTATAACGGAGAGCTTTCACAGTGGTTACGTGTTGCCGAAGTCGTAGGGCTATGCGTAGTTGGGATAATTGCTTACCTGATCGGTTTAATCTTTACGGGTTTTCGACCTAGAGATTTAAAACACTAAAAATAAAAAAAGCGATCTTAAATGATCGCTTTTTTTATACTAATACATTTATTTTGGCAAAACTTGCAGCAATTCAATATCGAAAATTAAAGTGCTATTCGGACCAATCGTGTCACCTGCACCGACTTCACCGTAAGCGAGATTTGCAGGGATAAAGAAACGAGTTTTACCGCCTTCTTTCATGGTTTGTAGACCTTCAGTCCAGCCTGCAATCACTTGGCTAAGCTGAAATTCAACTGGATGATTACGTGCGATTGAGCTGTCAAATACAGTTCCGTCGAGTAAACGACCTTCATAATTCACTTTAACACGTGATACAGCTTTCGGTTTTTTACCTGTACCTTCTTTTAATACTTGGTATTGGAGGCCTGATTTAGTCGTGATTACGCCCGATTTTTTTGCATTATCAGCAAGAAATGCAGCACCTGCTTGAGCATTTTGTTGTCCTATTTTTTGAAATTCAACAAGTTGCTTAGCTTCTAAAGTTTTTTTATAATCATTAATCGCTTTCGCCATTTCTTCATCAGTTAAGCGTGCGGTTTTGTTCTGAGCACCTTCTTGTAAACCCTGATAAAAAATATCAAGATTTAGATCTGTTAGAGCATCAGTATTATTACGGCCCATTAAATAGCCATAGCTATAGCTAAACTGTTCTTTCGCCGAGCTTTTATTTGTAATAGGTGCAGCAGCAAAAACAGATAAACTCATTGTTGATGTTGCAATAATTAAACCAATTTTTTTCATGCCGTTTTCCAAAAAAAAGGAGAGTACTGTTTTACTCTCCTGAATGTTTTTATTTCACTGAAATGAGTTCTACATCAAAAATCAGCGTACTGTTTGCTGGAATACCAGGAAGTTCCTGAGGACCATAAGCAAGATTAGATGGAATGAAGAACGTCGCTTTACCACCTTCTTTCATGAGCTGAAGTCCTTCAGTCCAGCCTGGAATAACCTGATTGAGAGGAAACTCAACAGGCTCACCGCGCTTATACGAACTATCAAATACTTGACCATTAATTAATCGGCCTTCGTAATGTACTTTAACCATAGACTGCGCAGTTGGTTGTTTACCTGTGCCTTCTTTAGTAATGATGTATTGCAAACCAGACGCTGTAGTTTTTACACCAGCTTTTGTTTTATTTTCTGCAAGGAATTGAACATCTGCAGATTCAGACGCTGCACCAGCGGCTTGCTGTGGTTTATCTTGTTGTTGCATTTTTTGCTGCAATTCTTTTTCATAAGCAGCAACAGCAGCTTTTAACTCTTCTTGAGTATAAGCACTTGGTTGCTTATTACGAGCATCATGAATCCCTTTCACAAATGATTTTGTGTCAAGTTCAGGTGGAGTTTGCTGAGCAACTTCGTACCCAAGAACATAACTGATTTTTTCAATTGGAGAGGCATTTTTATTTGCTTTGCTTCCGACTTCTGTGGTCGGATGTTGGCTTGCATAATAAACTGGTACAAGTGCAGCACCGCCTAAAACTACAGCGACAGCAATGGGTAAGGCTTTACTCATAAAAGGTTCCAAAAATAATCATTTGAGTCTAAAAAAGCTGCTTTTGATCTTAGCATGCTTAAGCATAGAATGTTTAAGAAAAAAAACGAGTGGTTTTTTATATATTTTAGTTAGTTTTAGTAGGGATAGACTTAAAAAAATCTTAAATAAAAAACCGGATCATTTGATCCGGTTTTTTTATCACTTTACGATTAATCTTCTTTTTGTGCTTTATAAGCATAGGCATAGTTATAGCCATAACCATAACCCGCGCTCGCACGTTGAATATCGTTAAGAATAAAGCCGTTGACTTTAACACCTGCTTGTTCAAAGCGATTAAGCGTTAATTCAAGCTCTTTCATTTGCGACTTAGCATAACGCGCAACAATTAAGTTCACGCCTGTATATTGCGAAATAATAATACCATCGGTTACTGCAAGTACTGGTGGAGTATCGATAATGATGTGGTCATACTGACTTTGTAGTTGTTCAAGTAGTTCTTTAAATTGGTTAGAGCTTAAAATCTCTGAAGGATTTGTTGGACTCTTACCGCGAGTAATCACATCAAGGTTAGCAACTTGAGTTTTATGCAAAACTTTTTGTAGATCAGCTTGTCCACTCAATAACTCAGAAAGACCTGGCTTAACATCTACATCGAAGTATTTATGCATATAACCACGGCGCATATCGGCATCAATGAGTAATACACGCTTGTCGCTTTGAGCAAAAATAGTTGCAAGGTTGGTTGAAATAAACGATTTACCAACTTCTGGTGAAGGGCCAGCAATCATAATGATATTGTTTTTTGCATTTGCTAATGCAAAGTGAATCGCGGTACGGATACTACGTAAGCTTTCAATTGCAATATCATCACTATTTTTAACTGCAAGAATAGGAATACTCTTCTTTTTCTTTAAAATCCTGATACGACTTTCTTGAATTGGAGAACGTGGTACGGTTGCATAGACTGGTAAATCCAACTCATTTTCAATTTGCCCAGAATCTTTAATGCCTGTACGTAACATATTACGTAGTAGGGCGACTAGTGTTCCAATAAAACCGCCCACAAATAAAGATAAAATAAGAACTAACAGTTTTCTTGGTTTAATTGGCTTAACTGGCTCGACTGCAGTGTCAACAATACGTACGTTGCCTATTTCACCTGCTTTGGCGATACGAAGTTGTTGGTACGAGTTGAGAAGCGCTGTGTAGAGCTGTGTTTTTACCTCTACCTCACGATACAATTGTAAATATTGACGTTGCACATCAGGTAGTTGTTTTAAGGTGCTATTTAACTCACCAATTTGTTTATTAATAGCAGCGAGCTGCCCATTAATTTCACGCATTGCAGGGTGTTCAGCAGTATATTTTGCCGCCATCTCAGCTTGCTTTTGCTCAAGCTCAGCCTTTTTGGTCTCTAAAGTAATACTTTGAGTTAAGTACAACTCAGACTCTTTAGTGACATCAACTGTGTTGTATTGTTGACGGAACTTATTAAATTGACGCTCTGCATCGTCTAATTGCTTTTTAAGATCTGGAAGTTGTTCATCTAAGAACTTTAAAGTTTGAGCAGACTCAGCCGAACGACGTTCAATATTTTGTGCACTATAAGTTGCCAGAATTGCATTTAAAACTTTAGTAATATGTTCTTTATCTTGACCTTGATAATTTAGACCTAAAACACCTGTAAGTTTGCCACGTTCTGCGACAGAATAATTTACGCTAAGTGAATTTACAGCAGCAGGTAAGGACAAATTAGTAATATTATAGGTCGCATCAAGTTGATCTTTGGCAAAAATTGCAACCTTCCAGAGTCCATGTGGCCCAGTAACATGGTTAGCCCGGTTCAACGGAACTGTTAATATTACCTCTTCAGTTTCTGGGTCAGTTAAAGTTAAAGATTGTTTATCAAAATTAAGAAGTAAGTTTTTGTCTAGATAATAATTCGGAACTTCAAATTCACGCACTTCAAAACTTTTAAGGTTATCTTGAAATAAAACCGATTTTTTTGTGTACTCGGTTTTATATTCTGTGTCGCTTAATAATCGGTGAGTAAGCGTATCTTCTGTACTGGAAATTTGTATATTTAGATGTAACTCTTTAATGACAGAGCCTAGAACCAAGCGAGATTTTAAAATTTCAATTTCAGCTTGCGCTGGTGATTTTTGCTCAATCATTTGCGACAAATCACCTAAAAGTGCAGCAGAAGCCCCTTTACTGTCTTCAACTTGGACCAAAGCATCAACCGAATAGGTATCTGGCGTTACGCGTAAATAGAGTAGAGCAAATACAACGCTTAAAATAACGCATAGAGCAATAAGCTTCCACTGAGCGATCAGCGAAAAAAACAGTTCTTTTAAGTCAATTGTATCTTCGGTATTAGTATTCTGTTGGTTCATATGCTTAAAAATCTATACGTTAAATATAAGGTTTCCAATCAGCCACACACTGCTGAATGAGTTGGAAAGTTTCATCAAAAACAACTTGATCGTGCTGGTAGGGATCAGGCACATTTTTGTTCTGCCAGTGGCCTAGGCGATAGGTTTTACCTTTTGCAAAGGGCCAAGTCTGCTCAATATGCTTTTGCTGATTGTGACTCATGACCAAAATAAGGTCAGCTTTTTTAATATGCGAAGCATTAAGTTTACGGGCAATATGTGGTTGCATATCGATGCCTAAGCGTTGCATACAAAGTTGTGCTTTACTGTCTGCTTGATGACCTACAAGTCCAGAAATACCAGCAGATTCAATATTTAGTTGGGGGTATTGCTGTTTTAACAAATACTCTGTCATAGGACTACGACAGATATTTCCAATACATACGACTAAAATATTTTTAATTTGCATAATATTATTGTCCCAAACGGTCTATGTTATATAAAGCATTTGAGAAAGGAATAATCTGGTTAATTACACGTTGCCAACGTGTTAAACCAGTCGCATCAACGTAGACAATATCATTACTACGTAGTTTGAATTGATTCGCTAGACCAAAATCACCAATACTTAAAAGATTTAAGTGATAAATTTCAGTGGTATAATCATTTGGATTAGTACGCACTACATAGATCTTACTTGCACTACCAGAAGCTGGATTAATACCTAAACTTTCCCCGAGAGCATCACTTAAAGTCATACCCTGATCGCGCATTGGTAAAGCTTGACTTTTTCCAGCTTCACCCATGACATAAATTTTTTGGTTCTCACGTGTGCTGACATAAATGGTGTCATTGGGTTGAACGAGTAGCTTATGAAGTGAATAGCCAGCTTTTTCTAAATCAATTGTGTTTAGATTATAGGTCCGACCATTTCGAACGAGTTGAATATAAGTGTTATCACCCGTAGTGGTGACTCCACCTGCCATACCTAATGCAGTATATATACTTACAGGCTGGTCACTTAAATAAAATTGCCCACCTTTTGTGACGCTACCTTGAACAGAAAAGCGCTGTCCTTCATAAGATACTACACGAACTATAACATCCGGATTTTTTAAGAATCGGGCAAGTTGACCACGTAATTCACGGTTTACTTGAGCAAGCGTTTTACCAGCAGCTTTGTAGCGGCCAACTAAAGGAAATTGAATATAACCCGTTTGATCGATTGGATAACCATTTGATTGAGTTGACTGTTCATTATTAATGTTATTGAGCGGAGGGGTAATTTCTGGATAAGCCCAGAGCTGAATAGAAAGAACGTCACCTGAGCTTAAACGATAAATAGGTTGTTGAGTTTTAAATAAGGATGCGTAGTCATGTTGATAGTTAATTTGAGCAGGCTGAATGACCGGTAGCGTTTCTTGAGAAATTTTAACTACATTTACGGTAGTTCCGAGGTCAGTTTTATAAACACCTTCACTTGGAAGATCATAAGTTTGTAAACCGGAAGTAACCGCACAGCTAGCGGCACTCAAACTCAAGGCAAGAACAGAAAAAAACTGGCAATACTTCACACGCAACCCTTTGTGTATTTATCTTTAATTGATATTGGCTACTGCTTAGTGACAAGTGTCTATTAAACGCAGGCTGAACTGATTCTAGCTGAAAAGTAATGAAAAAACACCGAAAAATCGCAAGGCTTTGTATGTTTAGTTTAACTGGGGAGGGCTTTTAAACAGTATTCACAGTGTAGAAATATTAAAAATGTATAGTTTGGGCTAAGTGGAGAAAGATTGATTATAAATGTTGTAAACACATTTATACAATTGGCATACGGCGGTAATTAAAAATCTGATATAGTACGCTGCACAGTTAATGCCAAAAGCATGATTTATTAGATATATACTCTAAGGAAAAGGCTCGTTTGTATGCAAATTGCCAAATTAAAAATAGCAATTATTGGGTTGGGCTATGTTGGCCTGCCGTTGGCAGTTGAGTTTGGTAAAAAAGTACCTGTTGTCGGTTTTGATATTTATCAAAAACGTATAGATGAGCTTAAGAGTGGTCAAGATCATACCTTAGAAGTCTCTTCAGAGGAGCTGAAGCAAGCAGTTCAATTGACTTATAGTGCTGACCTTAATGATTTAAAAGGTTGTAACTTTTTTATTGTGACTGTTCCAACACCAATTGATGACTTTAAACAACCAGATTTAACACCTTTAATTAAAGCATCGACCAGTATTGGTCAGGTGCTTAAAAAGGGTGACATAGTTGTATATGAATCTACTGTGTATCCAGGTGCAACAGAAGAAGTGTGTATTCCTGTTTTAGAAAAAGTTTCAGGTTTAAAATTTAACCAAGACTTTTTTTCAGGTTATAGCCCCGAGCGTATCAATCCTGGTGACAAACAGCACCGTGTCACTAATATTTTAAAAATCACCTCAGGTTCAACCCCTGAAGTGGCGGATTATGTTGATGACGTTTATAACTTGATTATTGAAGCGGGGACACATAAAGCACCTAGTATTAAGGTAGCAGAAGCAGCTAAGGTCATTGAAAACACGCAGCGTGATGTGAATATTGCTCTGATTAATGAATTAGCGCTTATTTTTAATAAATTAAATATCGATACGGAAGATGTGCTCAAGGCGGCAGGTACGAAGTGGAACTTTTTACCTTATCGTCCAGGATTGGTCGGTGGGCACTGTATTGGTGTAGATCCATATTATCTGACCCATAAAGCTCAATCGATTGGGTTACATCCAGAAATTATTTTGGCTGCCCGTCGTTTAAATGATCGTATGGGTGAATATGTGGCAACACAGCTCATTAAAGAAATGGTGAAGCAGCGAATACAAGTTGTTGGGGCACGTATTTTGGTGATGGGGCTTAGCTTTAAAGAAAACTGTCCAGATATTCGTAATACAAAAATTGTCGACTTTATTAAAGCCCTTAAAGAATACGATTTAGACTTAGACATCTATGACCCGTGGGTAGATGATACAGAAGTACAACACGAATATGGTTTAGCACCAATTAAAGAACTGCAACAAGGCTTGTATGATGCGATCGTTATTGCTGTAGCACATAACCAATTTAAATCTATGAGTGTTGACGAGTTCCATGCTTTAGGTAAAGAAAAGCATGTGCTTTATGATTTGAAATATATTTTGGATAAAGAAGAGTCAAATCTCAGATTGTAATCACGAGTTCATAGGTCATCTTATTTGATATGAATAATAATAAAATTGCGTTGGTAGTCATTGTGTATGGTAAAGCATTAGAAGATGCTTTGACTATACAAAGCTTGCTAGGTTTTGAGCGAAAATTGGATTATTTACTTATTGTAAATAATGGTCCTACAGTAATAGATGAAAATAGTGCAGTGTTGTCTGCATTGGTACAAAAACACCACCATGTTGTTTTAGAAAATCAGGTGCAAAATAAGCCTTTGAGTTGGATTTATAACGATTTTATCCAGCAATATGACGCTGATTATTATGTCTTATTTGATGATGATACGGAAATTAATATTGAGTATCAGAACATGCTATTTACCGTACAAGGGATTGACATTGAGTTGCCGAAAATCATTTCTATGAGCGATAACGTGCAATATTACCCCTTGGTAAATGGGGCGATAGAGCAAAAAGATGGGATCATTTCTAATGCAAAAGAAATATTCTCTATAGGTTCAGGTTTGGTAATTTCTAAAGGTGTAAAACTATATTTTATAGAAAACAAAATGGAGTTGTTTGATTCACACTTTGCTCTCTATGGTGTGGATTTTAGTTTTTTTAGAAAGATTAATTGTATCGAGCAAAAAAGTAAGGTTTTTAACATATCTTCTCGTAGCTATATCAATCATTCTTTATCACGTGCTGAAAAAGAAATAAGTGAATGGCGTGAGAAAGAAAGGTTATATGATTTAGTACTGACTCTGAAATATTATTACTCTTATGCTGAATTACGAATTTTAAAGTTATTTTTCAAAAAAATATTGGGTGGAAAAATGAATGATGCATTACTTGTTTTACGTACTGCATTTAATGGCGCCCATCCACGCTGTATAAGTAAAGTATTGCATGATTGAGGTCTCCAAAGTGTTAGAAGATAGGATTGATATTGCATTAGCTACATACAATGGAGAAAAATATATTACAGAGCTATTGGATTCTCTTGATCAACAGACTTATCAAAATTTTATTGTGCATGTTTGCGATGACGGTTCAAAAGATCAAACAATAGCTATTTGTGAAGCACATTCTTTATTTAAAAAAGGCAAACTAGAAATTCATGAAAAAACTGGGGGTAATGGGGCCTCAAGGAATTTTATTCGGACACTTTCTTACTGTCAAAATTCATATATTGCGTTGTGTGATCAGGATGATTTTTGGATTCCTACCAAACTTGAGAAAATGTTAGGTAAGCTACAATTTGAAGAGGGAGTGGAAAAAAGACCAACATTAGTTTTTTCAGATTTACAAATTGTTGATGAAAAACTACACATACTTTCACCTTCTTATTTTGCGGTTTCATCAAAAAGTCATTTATGTTCTACGCCATTTGATTTTTTGTTGAGCAATCATGTGCCTGGTTGTGCCATGATGTTTAATCGCTCATTAAAGCAAATATTTGAACCTATCCCTCAAGAATTCAGGATGCATGATTGGTGGATTATTCTAATTGCAGCTTTTGAGGGAAGAATTGTTTATTTAGATGAAAGCTTAATTCAATATCGCCAACATGGGAATAATACTGTAGGTGTTGTAGGCATGGAAAAGCCTACTTTAATACATAAGATCCGTATGGCAAGTTTATATAAAACAATATTGTTAAAAGTAGATATGATAAGAAGAAGTTTCTTACCATATATTCAACAAAGAGAGATGCAGAGAATGGAGCTTTCGTTGGATCAAAAAGCTTTTGTTGATCTATTGCAAGGTCATCTTTCATTTTCGAATAGACTCCAAATCTTTAGCAAGACTGTAACAGGCGAAGATCGGTTACTTAGTTTTGTGGTTTGGTGTCTGTTATGAGTAAGACAATAAATAAAGAAGTTTTTTATTTATATATTATTCAAATTGCCAATATGGTTATTCCATTGGTGTCATTTTCCTATCTAGCGAATATTCTAGGACTAGTAGGATTTGGACAAGTTAGCTTTTATCAAACGGTAAGTTTTCTCGCTGCTTTTTTTATTGACTTTGGTTTCAATATGTCAGCAGCGCAGAAAATGAGTATCAGTCTTGATAATAAATCAAAAATGGATGAACTTTATAGTAATGTACAAAGTGCAAAGTTTTTGATTTTTTTAATTGTATCTGTATTGGGCGGGATAGGGGTGTTACTGTTACCTTTGTCTCATATGGATGCAACCTTATTATTTGTAGGTATTCTTTCAGCTTTTAGCACAATTTTACTTTCTGGATGGGTTTTTCAAGGACTTGGGCGTAACTCAGTTTTAGCTTTCTTTTCTGTTATTGGCCGGGTTGTCTCAGTTGGGTTAATTTTTTGGTTAATTCATCAAAAAAGTGATGTGTTGCTTGCAGTGATAATTCAAGTTGCAATTAGTTTTTCAATTGGTTTGGCAGCAATTATCTATTTTTATCGAAAAAATATAGTAACTTTTCGGTTTAAATCTCTTTCTATCTATAAAATGAAACAACTGTCAGAGGACAGCTATCACAACTTTACTGCATCACTTTTTACTTTGGGATTTACCTATTTAAATCCTATAGTCGTGAAATTCTGTTTTGGTGATGCTTTTTTAGGGTTGTATGCTATGGCTGATAAGTTGGCGGTAGTTATTAAACAGCTTTTTACTCCGGTTACACAGGCTTATTATAGTCGAATGTGTATTTTGAGCCATGAAAAAAAATATCAAGAGTTAATTCAAAATGCAAAGAAAGTTGCTATCTTTTTTGCAGGCATTAGTATTGTGGCCTTTGTCGGCAATCTATTGATTGGTAAATATATTTATAGTTTTTTATTTGGACCAGAATATAAAATCACAAGTTTATTAAGTATTATGATTATGACGCAATTTGTTGTGTCTATGGCGATGGTACTTGTTAATTTAATTATTATTCCAACAGAAAATAGCAGAATTTTAAAAAAATATTACCTGTTAGGATTATTTTTTCACTTCAGTTATTTCTATTTCTTTGTCAAATATTTGCATGTTTATGGAGTTGCCAGTGCTATTTTGCTGACAGAAACAATTCTTACACTGTCATTTTTCATATATGTAAGAAAATATTTTTCAAAAATTTTAACGTAAATGTAAAGGTTATTTTATGAAAATAACAGTAGTTGGTACAGGTTACGTGGGCTTATCGAATGCGATGCTGTTTTCTAAACAACATGAAGTAACTGCCCTCGATATTGATGCCACAAAAATTGATAAACTTAATCAAGGCATATCTCCTATTCATGATGACCTTATTCAAGAATATTTGATTGATAATTCAAACTTTAAAGCAACATTAGATAAAAATTCTGCATATGTAGATGCGGAAGTCATTATTATTGCTACACCAACCAATTACGATGAAGCAAGCAATTATTTCGATACGAGTTCGATTGAATCTGTGCTTGAAGATTTAAACCAATTAAAAAGCGATGCGATTATTGTGGTGAAGTCTACAATTCCTGTCGGTTTTACTGAGCGTATGAAGGAGACTTTTCCGGTCTTAAAAATTGTTTTTTCTCCGGAATTTTTGCGTGAAGGCAAGGCATTGTACGACAACTTGCATCCCTCACGGATTGTGGTAGGTAATACCTCAGAGGTTGGTGCATTAGTTGGAAAATTATTTAAAAATGCTAGTTTAAGGCCTGACGTAGATGTACTACAAATGGATGCAACGGAAGCAGAAGCTGTAAAGCTTTTCTCAAATACTTATTTGGCAATGCGTGTTGCTTATTTTAATGAGTTAGACTCATATTGTGCATCACGTGGACTAAACTCAAAAGATATTATTCAGGCTGTAGGTTTAGATCCACGTATTGGAGCGCACTATAACAATCCGTCATTTGGTTATGGTGGATACTGTTTACCAAAAGACACAAAGCAATTGCTAGCCAATTATCAAGATGTCCCGCAAAATTTGATCGGAGCAATTATCCAGTCAAATACAACACGAAAAGATTTTATTGCCGAGCAAATTCTGGCAAGAAAACCCAAAGTGGTTGGTGTGTATCGTTTAGTAATGAAACAAGGTTCAGATAACTTTAGACAATCTGCAATTCAAGGTGTGATGAAGCGCCTGAAAGCCAAAGGTGTTGAAGTCGTCGTGTTTGAGCCAAGTTTAAATGAGTCAACATTTTTTAACTCACGTGTTTTGACCAATTTTGACAGTTTTAAACAAGAGTCGGATGTGATTATTGCAAACCGTATGGTGAGTGAGCTCGAAGACGTCATTGACAAAGTTTATACTCGTGATTTATTTGGTGAAAATTAATTATACTTAGGTAGTTGTATGAAAATTTTAATTACTGGTGGCGCTGGTTTTATTGGTTCAGCGGTTGTTCGTCATATTATCCAAAATACAGAAAATGAAGTATTAAATGTTGATAAACTGACTTATGCAGGAAATTTAGAATCTTTAATTTCTGTGGCAGATAATCCACGTTATCAGTTTTCTCAAACAGACATTTGTGATCGAGCTGCTTTAGATAAGTTATTTGAGACATTCCAGCCAGATGCAGTTATGCATCTTGCGGCAGAGTCACATGTAGACCGTTCTATTACCGGTCCTTATGCGTTTATTGAAACCAATGTGATTGGTACTTATCAAATGTTAGAAGCTAGCCGTGCTTATTGGTTAGGTCTAAGCGATGAAAAGAAAGCAGCTTTCCGTTTTCACCATATTTCAACTGATGAAGTTTATGGTGACCTAGAAGGCACAACGGATTTATTTACCGAAACTACATCGTATTCACCAAGCTCACCATATTCAGCAAGTAAAGCAAGTTCAGACCATTTGGTACGTGCATGGAATCGTACTTATGGTTTACCTGTATTAGTGACTAACTGCTCAAATAATTATGGCCCATTTCATTTTCCGGAAAAGCTTATTCCACTAATGATCTTAAATGCGTTACAAGCAAAACCATTACCAGTTTATGGAAATGGTCAGCAAATTCGTGACTGGTTATTTGTAGAAGACCATGCGCGTGCGCTTTATACGGTAGTGACTCAAGGTGTGGTAGGTGAAACATACAACATTGGTGGGCATAACGAAAAAGCTAACCTTGATGTTGTATATGCAATTTGTGATCTACTTGAAGAACTTGCACCAAATAAACCGGAAGGTGTTACACAGTATAAAGATCTGATTACGTATGTAAAAGACCGTCCAGGCCATGACGTGCGTTATGCAATTGATGCAACCAAAATCAAAGACGAACTCAACTGGGTACCGGAAGAGTCATTTGAAACTGGTTTACGTAAAACAGTTGAATGGTATTTAAATAACAAAGAGTGGGTTGAGCACGTACAAAGTGGTGAATACCAGTCTTGGTTAAACAAGCAATATCAAGGATAACTATGAAAATCTTATTGCTTGGCAAAAATGGACAAGTGGGGTGGGAGCTGCAACGCGCTCTTGCACCTTTAGGAGATATCATTGCTTTAGACCGCCATGGTTTAGATGGCTTGTCTGGTGATATGACCCAACCACAGGCGATTTATGACACGATTTTGGCAGTACAACCAGATGTGGTAGTCAATGCTTCTGCTTATACGGCTGTCGATTTGGCGGAAACTGAGCAAGAACAAGCTGATATCGTCAATCATCAAACTGTAAAAGCTGCAGCTGAAGCCTGTTTGAAAACGAATGCTTTATTGGTGCATTACTCAACAGACTATGTTTTTGAAGGTATGGGAACAACAGCCTTTGTGGAAACTGATGCAATTGCACCATTAAATATTTATGGGAAAACCAAGGCTTTGGGTGAGCAAGCGATTGTTGATAGTGGCTGTCGCTATTTAATATTCAGAACTTCGTGGGTATATGCTTCAAGAGCGAAAAACTTCTTGAAAACTATGTTGAGCCTAGCTCAACAACGCGAAGAATTGTCAATTATTGATGATCAGATTGGTGCACCAACTTCAGCTGAATTGATTGCTGACATCACTGCGCAGGCTATTCCACAAACTGTGGCAGACGCAAACAAAGTTGGTATTTATCACTTGGTGGCAAGTGGTGAGACTTCTTGGTTTGGCTACGCAAACTATGCATTTGCACAAGCCCGTACTTTGGGGCAAGAGTTGGCGATACAAAAGGTTAACCCGATCCCAACAAGTGCTTACCCAACGCCTGCAACACGACCACACAATTCACGATTAGATAATCAGAAAATACAACGCACTTTTGGATTGACTCTACCAGTCTGGCAAGAAGGTGTTAAACGCGCATTAATGGAGCTTTTAAACAAATGAGCTTAAAACGTAAAGGTATTATTTTAGCGGGCGGTTCAGGTACACGCTTGCACCCAATTACTAAAGGTGTGTCAAAACAGCTTTTGCCGATTTATGATAAACCAATGATTTACTATCCGCTTTCAGTATTAATGCTTGCGGGTATTCGTGAAGTATTGATTATTTCAACTCCGGAAGACTTACCAAACTTTGAAAAACTTTTGGGTGATGGTTCGCAATTTGGTATTGAACTCAGCTATAAAGTGCAACCTTCTCCAGATGGTTTGGCTCAAGCTTTCTTAATTGGTGAAGAGTTTATTGGTCAAGACAATGTTTGCTTGATCTTGGGAGATAATATTTACCATGGTCAGCACTTTAGTCATCAATTAGAGGCTGCTTCTGCACGTGAGCATGGAGCAACGGTATTTGGTTATCATGTGACAGATCCTGAGCGTTTTGGTGTTGTTGAGTTTGATAAGGCTGGCAAAGTGCTAAGTATAGAAGAAAAGCCAACCCAACCAAAATCGCCTTATGCAGTAACAGGCTTATATTTCTACGATAACCGTGTCGTTGAGTTTGCAAAACAGGTGAAACCTTCTGCACGTGGTGAGCTGGAAATTACTGACATTAACAACGCTTACTTACAAGACGGCTCACTTAACGTTGAATTACTTGGTCGTGGTTTTGCATGGTTAGATACAGGCACACATGAATCTTTGCTTGAAGCTGGCCATTTCATTTATACCATTGAAAAGCGTCAGTCCTTCAAAGTGGCATGTTTGGAAGAAATTGGCTTCCACCAAGGCTGGATTAGTAAAGAACAGCTTTTAGATAGTGCAGAAGCATTGAAAAAAACCGAATATGGTCAATATTTGAAAAAAGTTTGGGAAGAATCAAATGAAGGTTGAAACGACTAAAATTGAAGGGCTTTTGATTCTTCACCCAAGTGTTTTTGGTGATGACCGTGGTTGGTTTATGGAAAGTTTTAACCAACAACGCTTTGCTCAAGCACTTGAAGATTTAAATTTACCAGTTCCAACTTTTGTGCAAGATAACCATTCATTGTCACAAAAAGGTGTGTTGCGTGGTTTACACTATCAAAACGCGCCCTATGCACAAGGAAAACTGGTACGTGTTGTACAAGGTCGCGTTTGGGATGTGGCTGTAGATATTCGCCCAGACTCAAAAACCTATGGTGAATGGGTTGGGGTAGAACTCAGTGCAGAAAACAAAACTATGTTTTGGATTCCTGAAGGATTTGCCCATGGTTTTATCTCTTTAGAAGATAATACCCAGTTCTTGTATAAAACCACAAACTACTACAATAAAGAAAGTGAAGGGGCCATTATTTGGAATGACCCAACACTTGCAATTGACTGGCCTTTGGCGGAAGTTGATGAAGTATTGGTGAGTGATAAAGATCAAGTCGCATCTTTGTTTATAAAATAAGGCAAGAATGAAGAAATTATTTTTCTTAACTAATACTGTTGACTTGGCTAATCCTAGTGATGGATTGGCCAAGAAAATTAATGCCCAAGTGAAAGCTTTTGAGCAAAATGGTTATGTTACAGAGTTAGCTGGATGTTCTAATACAGAATATACAATTCATGCGCAAAAATTCTTTCTTACAGAAGAAGGAGTTTTTAAAAGAACTAAAGAAATACTTCAAAGTGTTGAGAGATATCTATCTACTCAACCTGAATATGAAATACTTTATATTAGGAAGTTCTATTTCACTCCATATTTTTTATCTTTTCTCAAGAAAATCCGTCCAAAATTTAAATATATTATCTTGGAATTACCAACTTATCCATATTATGGTGAATTATTAACTTCAAGGGCAAAGGTAGGGTTTTGGATAGAAAACTTACTGGTAACAAAAAGTTTAAGAAAATATATAGATAAAATAGTTACATTTTCGAGTGATAAAAAAATATATGGTATTGATTGTATAAAAATATCTAATGGTATTGATGCTTCAGAGCAAATATATTTTGAAGAACCAAGTAGAGATGTAATTCATTTTATTAGTGTATCTTCGATTAGCTTTTGGCATGGGATAGACCGTTTTATCCTCGCATTAAAAAATTATAATGGAACTAATCTGCATTTCCATATCGTGGGAGGAGAAAATGAAGTTTCATCATCTCTTCAGAATATGGTGGATGAATATGGCTTAAAAGATAAAGTAACTTTTCATGGGCATAAAAGTGGGGATGAGTTAAAAGCTATATATGCTATGAGCCATATTGGTGTAGGAAGTTTAGGGCGCCATAGAAGTAATATTTATTATTTGAATTCCTTGAAGAATAGAGAATATATTGCGAAAGGTCTGCCAGTTATTTTTTCAGAAATTGATGATGACCTTGAGGAAAGTGCATTCGTTTATAAGGTTCCAGCAAGTGAAGATATAATTGATATTCCTGAAATTATACAATGGCTTGGTGAAAGTGATTTTAACCGTCAAAATATAGTTAAATTCTCTGACAGATTTCTATGGAAGAGCCAAATAGGAATTTTATTGTCTAAGCTTAAGTAAATTTTTTGTTTTTTTAAGATATATTTTTTCCTGATTATATTGGTTAGAGAAAATATAATGATATGAAGAAATGAAATATTAATATTGGTGTGAGTTATGAATGGTCTTATTCTAAAGAAAAGAAATTTCTTTTTCTTTTTTATTGCAATAGGTATTTTATTGCTTTCAATTGTGGTTGCAAATAGAGGGCCAAATGTTGATAGTGATTATTATACATATCTAGATTATTATTCATATGGGCATCAAAATGTTGAACCTGTTTTTAAAATAGCTTCAAATATATTTCATTATATTAATAATGGCTTTATTTGGATGCTTGGTTTTTTTGCTTTTTTTGGTCTATTACTAAAAATTAGAGCATTTTATGATTTTTTTTATAAGAAATCATTTTTGTCATTTTTATATATGCTTTTTATGTATCTAGTTGTCTTCTTTCCAATTTGGGAAATGACTCAAATACGTATGGGATTAGCTATATCTTTATTAGTATATGCCTTTATTATTGTTGATAAGTTATGGATTAAGGCTCTGTTCTGTTTAATGGCCTTATTATGTCATTATGGGACATCAATTGTTATAGTTTTATATTTTATATTTTATTTCTTTTCTAATAGAAAGATATTGGCCTTTTCATTGTCTAGTTTGGTGGTCTATATATTTAGTCAATTAATTGTTCGATCTAACTACGAAGTTTATAATGTAGATAGTTATAGTGAAATTTTTAATCCATATTCTTTTAAAAATTTATATATTTTTTTAAGTAGTCTTTTCGTTATTTTTATTTGTTATATTGATAAGAAGTATAATAATATTAATATTATAATGGCATTTATTTCTTTAATGTTATTAGTTTTATATTTTATAGTCGGATCTACATATCCTAGTATTGCGATCAGATATGCAGATATTTCATTATTTTTCTGTTTGTTGGCTTTAGGTTTGATTTATAATTCTCCTTATGCCTCAATATATAAATTAGTTTCATTTTTTGTATTGATTCCATATTTCTTTAATACATATTTCCTATCTTCACCACCTGTTGTGAATATTAATTTTATTAGAGTATTATTTAATGTCTAGCTTATCTAACGTTTGGGCGATAATTGTTACATTTAACCCGTCTTTGGAGAATGTAAAAAAATTAGTTAAGCAGTTGTCAAGTCAGTCTGTGATTCCTTGTATTGTAGATAACTGTTCTACAAATGTAGACTCAGCCCAACTCAAAAATATTCATGAAGCTAAAAGTATATTTCTTGAAAAAAACTATGGTATTGCTACAGCACAAAATAAAGGTATTGAATTTGCAATAGAAAATGGTGCTGATTATATTTTATTCTTTGATCAAGACAGCTCTATTCCCGATGGCTATGTCCAGGCCTTATATTCAGACTATCAATACTTGCAGGGGCAAGGTGAGAAAGTTGGTGCAATTGGTCCACGGTTTATTGATGACCGTTATAATTTTTACTATAAAACTATTAGTGTGACTAAAAGTGGTTTTAGAGAAAAGCATGATGTATCTCAAATTACGAAGCCCTTGCATTCTACCTTACTCATTTCATCTGGTTCTTTAATTTCAGTAGAAACGCTCAAAGTTGTTGGCTTAATGCGTGATTATTACTTTATTGATTATGTTGATACAGAGTGGTGTTTACGGGCTGAGTATTTAGGCTATAAGAACTTTGTTTCTGCCCAGGCTGTTATGCGCCATACAATTGGAGATAATGTATTAAATCTAAAATTTTTTAATGTTCCGGTTCATTCTGCATTTAGACGATATTTTCGGGTGCGAAATGCTTTTTTTATGATGCGTGAACCACATGTGCCGTCTATGTTAGTAGTTCGAGAAATGCTCTTTAATGGTGTACATCAGATTATTCTAATCTGTTTTGAAAAAAACAAATGGCAATATATTAAATCATATTTTAGAGGGTTAAAGGACGGGTTGCTTATGGGACAAAATAAAGATGTCTAAAGTCATTGCTTCGATCGTTTTATATAAACATAGCTATGCAGAGTTAAAAGCAACACTCGACAGTTTATTTGCCACTCCAAGCATTGAAAAAGTTATTTTGGTAGATAACCATTCAAGTAACTGGGCTGCAACATTTCAACATCCTAAAGTTGTTTATGAAAAATCAGAAGGTAACTTTGGTTTTGGTTATGGACATAATATTGCCATCCGTAAATATGCGCCAAAAAGCGATTATTTTCTCATTTGTAACCCAGATATTTACTTTGATGCTGAGCAATTTGCCCAATTGCTAGACTTTGCTCAAAGCCGACCTGAAGGTTTGTTTTTACCAAAAATTGTCTATGATACTGGTGAAGACCAACATGGTGCGCGGTTAATACCAACTCCCTTGAACCTGTTTGCCCGTCGCTTTTCCCCATCTTTTGCCAAAAAGCTTGATCAACAATATTTGTTAAAAGATTATTCACTTAATCAGCCATATTTTGTGCCTTATCTTTCAGGCTGCTTTATGTTATTCGATGCGGCAAAACTTTTAGCAATTAATGGTTTTGATGAACGTTTCTTTATGTATATGGAAGATGTGGATATATCTCGTCGTTGTGCTGACCAATTTGGTACAGTGTACTATCCATTAGCACAAGTAGTGCATGTTCACGAACAAGCATCATATAAAAACAAACAATTACTTAAAGCACACTTAAAAAGCGCGATACAATACTTCAATAAATGGGGATGGATTTATGATATGGGGCGTAGTAGGCTTAACGCAAAATGTTTAAATCAATTTTCTAAATAATGAAGCATTTAAAATGAAATTTGTAGGTATATTCAGATGTTAAAAAGGCTTGTAGATATCATTATTGCCCTATCTGCCTTAATTCTTCTAATGCCTGTTTTTTTGATTGTAATTTATAAAGTTAGGAAAAACTTAGGTTCCCCTGTCTTTTTCTTACAAGAACGTCCGGGCAAAGATGGTAAATTATTTAAAATGATTAAATTTCGCTCTATGAAGGATGCGGTTGATCAAGAAGGTAATATTTTACCAGATGAAGAGCGGATTACCCCTTTTGGGCAAAAGTTACGTTCTACTACACTCGATGAAATGCCTCAGCTGATTAATGTGCTTAAAGGCGATATGAGCATTGTAGGACCACGTCCCCAGTTGCCAGATTTTTTGGAATATTACACACCAGAGCAGATGCGTCGTCATGAAGTTCGACCGGGTATGACTGGTCTAGCACAGGTAAGTGGACGTAATAATTTGAGTTGGGAAGAAAAGTTCGATCTAGATGTGCAGTATGTGAATACACAAAATCTTTGGCTCGATTTTAAAATTATGTTTAAAACAGCAGAAGTCATGCTGAAAAAAGAAGGAATTAACGCACCGGATCAAGCAGTGGGCGCAAGTCGTTTCACTGGTTCCCGAGATAATTAAGTTTTTAAATAATAGTTGGTAACAGTTCAATGATTAAAAAAGCAGTTTTGCCAGTTGCGGGTTTAGGTACCCGTTTTTTACCAGCGAGTAAATCGATTCCCAAAGAAATGGTTACAGTTGTTGACCGCCCTGCCATTGAGTATGTGGTACGTGAGGCAGTTGAAGCAGGTATAAAGCAAATTATTTTTGTGACTCATTCTGCGAAGGTTGCTATTGAAGATTATTTTGACCATGACTTTGAATTGGAAACAACATTAGAACAAAAACAAAAATATGATTTGCTTAAAGAAATTACTGATATTTTACCTAAAGATGTCAGTATTGTGAGTGTACGTCAACCAAAGCCTTTAGGCTTAGGGCATGCGGTACTCTGTGCTAAGAGTATAGTAGGTGATAATGATTTTGCTGTACTTTTACCTGATGTGTTGGTTAAAAATAAATCTGAAAAAAATGATTTGGCTCGTATGATAGAGCGTTACGAAACAGTACATGCTGCCCAAATTATGGTTGAAGCTGTGCCAGAACATTTGGTTGATCAGTATGGTATCGTCGATGTGTCACATTCACCTGCTGCTGGTGAAAGTATCGTCATGCAAGGCATTGTAGAAAAGCCTGCTATAGGCACCGCACCGTCAAATTTATCAGTAGTTGGACGCTATATTTTACCCGCAAAAATTATGCAACTTTTAGAACAAACCCCTAAAGGTGCTGGCAATGAAATTCAATTGACTGATGCGATTGCTTTATTACAGCAAACAGACCATGTAGAAGCTTATTGTATGCAAGGTCAAACTTTTGACTGTGGTAGTAAGTTAGGCTATTTAAAGGCTGTGTTGCACTATGGGGTTGAACACCCGCAATTAGGACAAGCATTTAAAACGATGATTGCTGAGTTAGAACAATAAGAGATTGTAGGTATAAAATGAAAATTGCGGTTTTTGGTGCAACTTTACATGCCGGAGTAATGGCAGCATTGTTGGCTGAGTATGGTAATCAGGTATTTTGGTGTACCAGCCCTGCCTGTGAGGAACAAGCTTGTATCTTGACGTTTCAAGATAAAGAAGTAAATTCCTATTTAGATAAACAACGCCAAGCTGGTTTTTTAGAAGAATGTTCTTTTTCAGCAATTCCGTTAGACGCTGAAGTTTATTTATTCTGTTATAGTCCAACGCAATTGCAGCTTGCTTTAAATACAGTAGAAAAACTTAGCCAGCGTCCAATTATTCATCCTCGTTTAATGATTAATGGTTCAACTTTTGGCTTACAAGGAACCCAAAAACTTAAACAGTATTTACCAAAAGATGAGTGGGTGTATTTTCCTGATGTAATCCAGGAAGGCAATGCTATCAATAGTGTCCTTAATGTAAAACATGTAATCGTTGGCGCAGAAACTGAATATGCATGCGATATTATGCGCGAATTATTACGACCGTTTTTCCGTTTTAGTTATCAATATCTTTTTATGCCAATACTAGACGCGGAGTTTACCAAGCTGAGCATTTCGGGCATGTTGGCAACGCGCGTTAGTTATATGAATGACTTGGCTGTAGTTGCGGAAAAATTGGGTATTGATATTGCCAATGTTAAACATGGTATTGCAGCAGATACACGTATTGGTGCAGCGTATTTATCCGCTGGTGCGGGGTTTGGTGGCGAAAACTTTTCTCATGATATTCTGACTTTATCGAGTACTGTATCAAAAACTGGGATAAAAAGTCGATTGTTAGAACAGGTTTGGGAAATTAATGAGCAACAAAAAGAAATTTTATTCCGTAAATTATGGAATTATTATCATTGTGATTTAAATGGAAAAACCGTTGCAATTTGGGGGGCGGCCTTTAAGGAAAATACCTCCAGTACACATAATTCGCCAATTCATGTCTTGTTAACGGCATTGTGGGCGCAGGGGGTAAGAGTGCGTTTACATGACCCACTAGCGTTAAATGAAATTGAAAAAAAATATGGCAAACGTGATGATTTAATATTATGCGCTGATCAATATGATGCAGTTAATGGCGCTCATGCGCTTTGTTTGGTGACGGCATGGAAGCAATATTGGGGGCCAGATTTTAAACGGTTACAACAAAACATGAAACATCCACTCATTTTGGATGGGCGTAATATTTATGACCCTGCATATGTCAAGGCCCGAGGTTTTGCATATGAAGGAGTAGGTCGTTTATGAGTAAAAATATAGAGCAATTCCCAAAAGAAAAGCTGCCAAGCTCAATGCTTATGTCACAGTTAAAGTCATTAGGGAAACAGTATGAACATCTTCACTTAAATGAGTTGTTTGCTGCGGAGCCAGAACGTTTTCAGAAGTATTCCGTTCATTTTGATCAACTTCTTTTTGATTATAGTAAACATCGTGTAAATCAAACTGTTTTAGATCAGTTGGTGACTTTGGCTAATGCCAAGCAATTAAAACCATGGATTGAACGTTTATTTTCACAAGAAAAAGTAAACTGTACAGAGCAACGTGCAGCGATGCATTGGGCATTACGTTTACCAGAGGGACATGCACAGTTTCCTGAACTGACCAAACAAGTTCATTTACAGCTTGAACGAATGTATGCATTGGTTGAAAAAATCCATGCTGGACAATATCGTGGTGCAACTGGTGAAGTTATTCAGGATGTAGTAAATATTGGAGTAGGTGGGTCCGACTTGGGGCCACTTATGGTAACTCATGCATTGTCTGACTTTAAAGTGCAAACAGAAAAGCCTTTAAATGTACATTTTGTTTCAACAATGGATGGTAGTCAGCTTTCTGAAAAGCTACATAGACTACGCCCAGAAACAACATTATTTATTATTTCCTCTAAGTCATTTGGTACGATTGACACGTTATCAAATGCACATACAGCTCGTCAGTGGTTAGAAAAAGCATTAGGGGAATGTACTCGTGTATTGAAGAGTCATTTTATTGGAGTATCGACCAAAGCTAATAAAATGACCGAATGGGGAATTGCTCCTGAAAACCAGTTATTGCTGTGGGACTGGGTAGGAGGGCGTTACTCACTATGGTCTTGTATTGGGTTACCAATTGCTTTATTGATCGGTGTAGATGGTTTTAAACAGCTTTTAGCTGGTGCTCACGCTGTTGATGAACATTTCCAACAAGCACCATTTGAGCGGAATATACCAGTTCTAATGGCATTATTGGGGATCTGGAATAATAATTTCTTAAATATGCAAACTCATGCAGTTTTACCTTACGATGGCCGTTTGAAATATTTTGCTGCTTATTTACAGCAGCTTGAAATGGAGTCTAACGGTAAATCAGTACAACGTGATGGTCAAAAAGTTGAATTAGATACATGTCCTATTGTTTGGGGTGAAGTTGGTCCAAATGCACAGCACGCATTTTACCAGTTATTACACCAAGGATCATTCTCGGTAACTTGTGATTTTATTGCTCCAATCCACCGATATAATGCAGACCATTTTACCTATGCTGATAGTGCTGAAGCATTGGTTGAGCAGCATCATTTAGCTTTATCCAACTGTTTGGCTCAGTCGAGATTACTTGCATTTGGTAATCAGGCGCTGAATACTGCTGAGTTAGAAACTTTGCCAATTTACAAACAGTATGAAGGTAATCAGCCAAGCTCAACATTGTTACTTCAAGAGCTTAACCCTTATAGCTTAGGTATGCTCATTGCTCTGTATGAACATAAAGTATTTGTTCAGTCAGTGATATGGAACATTAACCCATTCGATCAATGGGGAGTTGAAAAAGGGAAGCAAATTGCTGATCAGCTTTTACCAATTTTAAATCGTAAGCAAAGTGATTTATCAGCATTTGATGCCTCGACACGTGGTTTGTTGAAAATTTTGTTAGGGAAAAGCGAATAAATAATAAAGATGAATATTGGGTTATTATAATAAATGATATATCAATATTCTAACCTATTTAAAAAGGCTTCTCGATATGACGAGAAGCCTTTTTCGTGGCTGTACTGTGGTTGATCAAAAATAGTATAAGCACCTGAATCATGATGTATTGGATGGCACTAATCTTACTTATGGGATGTTTTAGAAGTGATAAAAAATAGGAGGACTATAGTGTCCTCCTATTCTATTTGTATGACTTAAACTAAGACTGAATCAACCTAGTCAACTCATCTACATAACGCTGCATTGGCTGAGCTTGACGGTCTGCACGACTTTCAATATTGAGACGTAATAATGGTTCAGTATTTGAAGCACGGACGTTAAAACGCCATGCGCCAAAGTCGAGGCTTACACCATCGGTACGGTCAATTTGTGGATTTTGATCGGCATAAAAATCAAAAATCTTTTGAATAGTGATCTGTGTATCAGCTACTTTAAAGTTGATTTCACCACTGCAAGGGAACTTGGTAATCATGTTTTCAACTAAGGTTGAAAGTGATTGTCCTGTTTCAGAAAGTAGGGCAATAGTGAGTAACCAAGGAATCATACCGCTGTCGCAGTAAGCAAAGTCACGGAAATAGTGATGGGCACTCATTTCGCCGCCATATACCGCATTGTGTTCACGCATCACATCTTTAATGAACGCATGACCAGATTTTGACTGTACAGCGACACCTTTGTATTCATCTACGATATCAAATGTGTTCCACACTAAACGCGGGTCATGCACAATTTTCTCGCCTGATTGCTTAATCAAGAAAGCTTGAGCCAATAGACCAACAATATAGTAGCCTTCAATGAACTGACCTTTTTCATCAAATAAGAAGCAGCGGTCAAAGTCGCCGTCCCAGGCAATTCCCATATCTGCTTTATGCTCAATTACAGCATTACGGGTACTGTCACGGTTTTCAATTAAAATTGGGTTGGGAATCCCATTTGGGAAAGTACCATCTGCTTCATGGTGAATTTTAATAAATTCAATAGGTACGTTAAGCGTTTTAAATTTTTCTTCAATGGCATCAATGACATGACCCGCAGCCCCATTACCTGCGTTTACCACCAATTTAAGGGGGCGGATTTTTACAGGTTCAATGTAGGTGATTAAGTGATCAACGAACTCAGGTAAAATGTTATAACTTTGCGTTGTACCTTTTTGACTAACTTCTTCAAAGTTATTGGTTTCTGCTAAAGCCTGAATTTCTTTTAAACCGGTATCAGCACTAATTGGACGAGCATTTTCTCGAACCAATTTCATACCGTTATAGTCCATTGGGTTATGACTCGCAGTTACTTCAATACCACCTTGTACATCTAAATGGAAAGCGGCGAAATAGACTTCTTCAGTTCCTGTCATGCCTAAATCAAGCACATTCACACCCGCATCATTTAAACCGCGGATGGTCGCTTGTTTTAAAGATTCACTGCTTAGACGAACATCACAACCTACAACCACGGTCTTTGGTTTATAGATTTGTCCATATGCGCGGCCAATTTTATAGGCGATTTCTTCATTCAATTCGGTGCCGAGTTTACCTCGGATATCATAAGCTTTAAAACACGTTAAAGTAGTCATTATTCAATTCAATACAAGTGGTTTGAGTTGTGTGCACATTATACATAGATCATGAAACAGGTATGTTTATAGTTTTTATATTCAAATTTTTCACTTCATTTCTGTAAGTCATATTTAAGTTTATAAGAAAGTATTTTTAAGACTTTAGTCTAATAAGAAAATTTCTAAATTAGAAAGAGCTTGATTTTACTTAGTACTATTGGTCTTACCAATTATGGTGACTATTTAATGATTGATCTTGCTAATATCTGCATTTATGATGTCTCCTGTGGTTTAAGGAACAACATTTGCACTTAATTTTTAATTGGTCATACCAATTGTGTTGAATGTTTAAGAATTTAAGGTACAAAAATTCGCCCCGGCATTTCAAGGAGATGACAATGCTCAATATGTGGCAACAACTTTATGACCCTTTAAATAATATTTGGCTGTCCAGTGCGGTTGCATTAATCCCGATTATTTTCTTCTTTTTAGCATTAGCAGTTTTTCGTTTAAAAGGCAGTATCGCGGGTACGGGCACAGTCATTATTGCATTATTGATTGCGCTCTTTTTCTATCAAATGCCGGGCCAAATGGCCTTTGCGTCAATCATTTACGGTTTCTTCTACGGTCTATGGCCAATTTCATGGATCATTATCGGGGCAGTTTTTCTATACAAAATTTCGGTAAAAACAGGCCAGTTTGAGATTATTCGGTCAAGCATTTTGTCAATTACCGAAGACCAACGTTTGCAAATGCTATTAGTTGGTTTTGCATTTGGTACTTTCCTTGAAGGGGCGGCGGGTTTTGGTGCTCCTGTAGCAATTACCGCTGCACTCCTTGTCGGTTTAGGGTTTAAACCACTTTATGCTGCTGGTTTATGTTTAATTGTAAATACGGCGCCAGTGGCATTCGGTGCAATGGGTATTCCAATTATTGTAGCGGGGCAGGTTTCTGGTGTAGACACCATGGAAATTAGCCAGATGGTGGGTCGTCAGTTGCCATTTTTAGTCATTATTGTGCTGTTCTGGATCATGGCGATTATGGATGGCTGGCGTGGTGTTAAAGAAACTTGGCCTGCGGTGTTAGTCGGTGGTGGTGCTTTTGCGATTGCCCAATATCTTACATCTAACTTCATTGGTCCAGAGTTACCAGACATTACTGCAGCAATTGCATCATTGGTGAGCTTAACTTTACTGTTCCGTGTTTGGAAACCCAAACATATTTTCCGTTTTGAACCTGAGGCGGGTCAAACTTTAACTCAACAACCTACTACGGTTCAACGTTATAGCATTGGCAAAATTGTGAAGGCATGGTCTCCATTTGCCATCTTAACGGTGATGGTCACCATCTGGAGTATTAAGCCATTTAAAGCATTATTTGCAAAAGATGGCGCTCTTGAGCACTGGATTTTTAAACTTGAAGTGCCGTATTTGCATAAATTGGTCGAAAAAATGCCGCCAATTGTGGCAGAGATGAAGCCATACGAAGCGATTTATAAGTTTGACTGGTTCTCTGCAACAGGTACTGCAATTTTTATTGCCGCAATCATCACTGCTATTTTCTTGAAAATGAAAGCAAGTGAGGCAGTTACAACCTTTGGTGAAACACTCAATGAGTTAAAAACACCGATTTATTCAATTGGTATGGTGTTGGCTTTTGCTTTTATTGCGAACTATTCAGGTTTATCTGCAACTTTGGCTTTGGCTCTATCGCATACGGGTCATGCGTTTACTTTCTTCTCACCATTTTTGGGCTGGCTTGGTGTATTCCTTACGGGTTCAGATACCTCTTCAAACGCTTTGTTCTCGGCTCTACAGGCGACTACGGCTCAGCAAATTGGTATTCCGGAAGTGTTATTGGTAGCTGCTAATACCAGTGGTGGTGTGACAGGTAAGATGATTTCTCCACAGTCAATTGCGATTGCGTGTGCAGCAGTAGGCTTAGTTGGAAAAGAATCTGACTTGTTCCGTTTCACGGTAAAACATAGCATCATATTCACTGTCTTTGTTGGCATCATTATTACGGTTCAGGCTTATCTGGTTCCGTGGATGATTCCATAACTCCAGTGAAGGAAACGCGATGAGAATCTCCGATCAAGTGGTCATGAAATTGCAGGCATTAATTGAAGAGCGTCACATGAAAAAAGGTGACCGTTTGCCTGCCGAACGCCAGCTTGCAACTAGTTTAGGAGTTTCTCGTCCGTCTTTGCGTGAAGCAATTCAACAGCTCAATAGTCAAGGGGTGCTCAGTAGCCGCCGTGGCGATGGGACTTATATTCAGCAGTTACCTGAACAGTGGCCACAGCAACTGATTGTGAACCCGATTAGTAACCTGATTGAAGAAGATCCGCTGTACCGTTTTGATGTGCAAGAGGCGCGGTTATTGCTTGAGGGTGGCACAGCTTGGTATGCCGCATTACGCTCAACGCCTGAAGATCGCGCCAAAATCCATCATTATTTTAATGAAATTAGTCGCCATCAAAATGCGGGTGACTCAGCACAGGCTGCGGTGGCCGATGCTGAATTCCACTTAGCGATTGCTGAAGCATCTCATAATGTGGTGCTGATTCAAATGATGCGTAGCCTGTTTGATTTGCTGCAATACAACGTCTTGTTAGGACGTAAGAAAGTTTATAACGATCCGGTCAATGGTGACTTGCTCAGCGAGCAGCATTTTCAGGTGATGGATGCTATTGATCGTAAAGATCCCGAAGCCGCACGCCAAGCTGTCTGCGGTCATATTGAATTTGTGATTAATCATGTGCGTTCTCTGGATGAAGATGAAGCTCGCCAGAAACGTGCAAATCGTTTAAATAGAGTTGATTCAAAATGATTATTTCTTCTGGCAATGATTATCGTGCTGCGGCACAACGTCGCTTACCTCCATTTTTATTTCACTACATTGATGGTGGAGCGTATTCGGAATATACCTTAAAGCGTAACGTACAAGATTTGTCAGAAATTGCATTGCGTCAACGTGTGCTCAACGACATGTCAGCGTTAAGTTTAGAGACAAAACTGTTTAACGAAACTTTGTCTATGCCGGTTGCATTAGCTCCTGTGGGTTTAACAGGTATGTATGCACGCCGTGGTGAAGTGCAGGCCGCGATGGCAGCCGATAAAAAAGGTATTCCATTTACGCTTTCAACGGTTTCGGTATGTCCGATTGAAGAAGTTGCACCTGCGATTAACCGCCCAATGTGGTTCCAGCTTTATGTATTACGTGACCGTGGTTTTATGCGTAATGCTTTGGAACGAGCAAAAGCAGCTGGCTGTTCAACACTTGTGTTTACTGTAGATATGCCTGTGCCAGGTGCACGTTACCGTGATGCCCATTCGGGGATGAGTGGACCAAATGCTGCGATGCGCCGTTATATGCAGTCTATGTTCCATCCACATTGGTCGTGGAATGTCGGCTTAATGGGGCGTCCGCATGACTTGGGTAATATCTCTAAATATTTAGGTAAACCGACTGGGCTTGAAGACTATATTGGCTGGTTAGGCTCGAACTTCGACCCATCCATTTCATGGAAAGACCTTGAGTGGATTCGTGAATTTTGGGATGGGCCAATGGTGATTAAGGGTATTTTAGACCCTGAAGATGCCAAAGATGCCGTGCGTTTTGGTGCAGATGGGATTGTGGTATCAAATCACGGTGGTCGTCAGTTAGATGGTGTGATGTCGTCTGCTCGTGCATTGCCTGCAATTGCCGATGCCGTCAAAGGTGATTTAGCGATTTTGGCTGACTCAGGCATTCGTAATGGCCTGGATGTGGTGCGTATGTTGGCACTCGGTGCAGATACGGTTTTACTTGGCCGTGCGTTTGTTTATGCCTTGGCAGCAGCAGGTGGACAAGGGGTCTCGAACTTACTTGATTTGATCGATAAAGAAATACGTGTTGCGATGACCTTAACGGGTGCTAAGTCGATTTCGGATATTAATGCGGATTGTTTAGTACAGGCGATGAAGTTCTAACATTTCCGTATTAACTTTGATGATATTGGCACGACGGAGTCTTATCGGAAAAAGTTCAATGTAAGTAGCTAATTGACGTTACTTTTTTAAAAAAGTAACCAAAAACTTTAGTTTCGATGACGGTACGTCCTTGCTACCGCATCGAAACGGCGGCATCCATGCCGCCAACCACGATAGTAAATACAGGGCTGATTCACATTAGGGAATGAGCTAATTAAATTATAAATTACAAACGGTAAGATCCCGTCGTGTTGGTCTAATTTGATAAATGGATGACCAAAAGGAAACCATCATGCAAACATTTTCTCCTCAAGCAGTGATCGAACGTTTACAGAATATTGTAGGGCGTTCTTATGTTTTGACCGATGATCAAAGTACGCGTCAGTACCGCCAAGGTCGTCGTTTTGGTGAGGGGAAAGTGCTTGCTGTGGTGGTGCCGGGGACCTTGCTAGAGCAATGGCAAGTGTTGCAGGCTGCAATTGAGGCAGACTGTATTGTGATTATGCAGGCGGCCAATACAGGACTCACTGGTGGTTCAACCCCATATGGCGATGATTATGACCGTCCTGTTTTGGTGATGAGTACGCGCCGATTAAAGGGCATTCAGGTCATTCATGACGGTAAGCAAGTGATTTGTTTGCCGGGTGCGACCTTAGATAATTTAGAGCAAATTTTAAAAGGCTATGACCGTGAGCCACATTCAGTAATTGGTTCATCTTGTATAGGTGCATCGGTACTTGGTGGGGTGTGTAATAACTCTGGTGGTGCCTTGGTACGCCGTGGTCCTGCGTATACTGAACTGGCGTTATATGCTCAGGTGAATGCTGCTGGTCAATTAGAACTGGTGAACCATTTAGGTGTGAATTTAGGCTCGACTCCTGAAGAAATTTTGACTCGTTTAGAGAAACAGCAATACCAAGCCTTAGATATTTTAGATGATGGCGAAAAGCAGGCGTCCGACCATCGCTATGCGCATGATGTAACGCAAGTTGATGAAGATACACCTGCACGTTTTAATGCAGACCCGTCACGTTTGTTTGAGGCTTCGGGTTCGGCAGGTAAAGTCTGTGTGTTTGCGGTACGTCTTGATACTTATGAAAAAGTAGAGAGCAATGTTTTTTATATTGGTACTAATGATGCCGATGACTTAACAGCGATTCGTCGTTACTTACTGACCTCACTGCCAAGCTTGCCAATTGCAGGCGAATATATTCATCGAGATGCTTACTTGATTGGTGAAAAGTATGGAAAAGACACGTTTTTATTTATTGAAAAGTTTGGCACAGCCAATGTTCCAAAAGCCTTTGCGATGAAAGATAAAGTCGATGGCTTTTTAGAAAAATTTAAAATTAAAGGTTTAACAGACCAGATTTTACAGGCGATTACCTTCTTTTTACCAAGTCATTTGCCTAAGCGTATGACCGAGTATCGAGACCGTTATGAGCACCATTTAGTTTTACGTGTCGAAAATAATTCAAAAGCACAGACTGAGCAGTTTTTAAAAGAATATTTTGCAGTGCACCAGTCAGGCGGTTATTTCGTATGCAGCGAAGAAGAAGGGCGAAAGGCCTTCTTACACCGTTTTGCGATTGCAGGAGCTGCAATTCGTTATCGCGATACGCACCGTAGTGAAGTTGAAGATATTGTGGCGCTTGATATTGCTTTACGTCGTAATGACCGTGAGTGGGTAGAGCAACTGCCGGCCGAGATGGAAAATAAAATCCTCCATAAACTCTATTATGGACATTTCTTTTGTCATGTGTTCCATCAGGACTATATTCTTAAAAAGGGTCATGACCCATTAGAAATGGAACATCAAATGTGGAAATTACTTGATGCGCGCCGTGCTGAATATCCGGCAGAGCATAATGTCGGGCATCTCTACATTGCTAAACCTGCTTTAGCCAATTTCTATCAAAAACTCGACCCAACCAATAGTTTTAATGTAGGGATTGGTCATACCTCAAAACTGAAATATTGGGGCAAAGCTAAATCTTAATATCGAGACATAAAAAAAGGCGCCGAAGCGCCTTTTTTAATAGATGATTTATGCTGCTTCTACTGATTTAGCAAGCACTTCTGCAACTGCTTTAGCAACAGTGTAAACATTGTTCATGTTTAAACCTGCTACACAAATACGGCCACTACGTACTAAGTAGATTGCATATTCTTCACGCAAGATATCCACTTGCTCAGCAGTTAAACCTGTGTAGCTGAACATACCTTTTTGGTTTACAAGGTAGCTAAAGTCACGGTCTGGTAATGCTTTAGTAAGTTCATCTTTCAAGATGCTACGCATTTTAATAATACGCTCACGCATCTCTTTCACTTCGCCTTGCCATTGTTGGTTAAGTGCAGCGTCATTTAACACTTCGTCAACTAACCAAGCACCTGTTGTAGGAGGGCTAGAGTAAATACGGCGTACAGTCGCTTTCAACTGACCGAATGTGCACTGAGCAGCTTCTGCATCGTCACATACGAAAGTTAAGCCGCCAACGCGCTCGCCATATAAAGAGAAGATTTTAGAGAACGAGTTGCTCACAATGAAGTTTAGACCTGCTTGGTCTAAAGCACGGATTGCATACGCATCTTCTTCCATACCGTCACCAAAACCTTGGTAAGCGATGTCTAGGAATGGAATAAGGTTACGGTCTTTTAATACTGCAATCACTTGGTCCCATTGCGCTGGGTTTAAGTCAGCACCAGTTGGGTTGTGGCAGCATGGGTGCAATAACACAATGCTTTGCTCAGGCAAAGTTTTAAGTGTAGACAACATACCGTCAAAATCTACACCGCGCGTTTCTGCATCGAAATATGGGTAGAAATGAGTTTTGATACCAGCGCCATTGAAAATCGCAACGTGGTTGTCCCAAGTTGGTTGGCTTACCCAAACGTCTGAATTTGGGAAATAAGTTTTTAAGAAATCCGCACCAACTTTCAATGCACCTGAACCACCAAGTGTTTGGATGGTTACAGCACGGCCAGCTTTAACTGCTGGGCTGTTTGCACCGAATAAAAGTGCTTGAATTGCTTCACGGTAAGGTTTGAAGCCTTCCATTGGCAAATAAAGTTTGGTTTTACCGTTTTTAGGCTCGATACGCTTTTGCGCTTCAATAATGGTCTCTAACTGAGGAACAATGCTGTCTTCGTTATAATAAAGACCAATACTCAAGTTTACTTTTTCAGAACGAGTATCAGCATTGAACTGTTCCATTAAAGAGAGAATTGGATCGCCTGCGTATGGGGGGATATGTTGAAACATCAAAAAAGTCCTTTCATTCAACAATATGCATAGTGCTGGGTTTTTTCTGTCTCGAAAAATACGCTACAACTATGTCGATGCTCAATAATGTATCAATAAAGCTACCGTGAAGCACCTGATAATTTCACTAATATCGATATTTTTTGGATGAAAATGATAAAAAGATTTAAAAGAAATTACGGTAAATAGAAACTAATTTCTAACTCATGCTTTCATTCAAGCAGATTGTCTACAATCTTGCTGTAATACATTGGTTGTAGACTAAAGTTTGAAACAAAAGATTAGAGGTCGAAAAGTAGCTAAAAAAGTGCCATAAATCTATAGGTAAAATAATATTAAATAACTGTTTTATAAATACTAATTGGCAAGTGGTTTAATGCTTTAAATATAAGGTGATATAAGCGGTGAGGCTATAAAAATTGACCTGATGCGTTCTGTGAAGTGTCAACAATCACCTTGATTTTTTTCATTCATACCGCTATAAAACTCATAATTGATTAAAAATTGTCGACAATATGCAAGATTTGACCTTCGCACCAGAGCCACTACAAAGTCAGGGAAGAACACTGACCGAGAATGTATTTAAACAAATACAGACGGCGATTGTTTTGGGTCAAATTCCGGCAGGTAGCAAAATTTCTGAGCCTGAACTGGCGCGGACTTATGGTATTAGCCGTGGGCCTTTGCGTGAAGCGATTCATCGCCTCGAAGGTCAACGTTTGGTTGAGCGCACTGCACATGTGGGCGCGCGCGTGGTTTCGCTTTCACTGCAACAGTTTAAAGAGCTTTACCAGATTCGTGCGTCATTAGAAGGTTTGGCTTGCAAACTTGCGGCACAGCATATTGATAAAAAGCAAATCTTGGCGCTACGTGATGTTTTGCGTATGCATGCTGAAGATGAAAACTTTAAAGCAGGTAAGGGATATTACTTGCAAGAAGGGCAGGACGATTTTCACTACTGCATTATCAAAAGTAGTGGCAATAAAACCCTAGAAAAAATGCTATGTGATGAGCTTTATCACCTCATCCGTATGTACCGAATTCAGTTTTCAAACACACCCGATCGACCGAGCAAAGCTTGGGACGAACATATCCGTATTTTAGATGCAATTGCAGAAGGCGATGGTGAACTTGCCGAGCTGCTCATGCATCGACATATCAATGCTTCTTACAAAATTATTGAGCAAACACTGCTACAAGCACAAGGAGAACATAACAATGGCTAAACAATCCGCAGGTCAGCTATTTCGCGATGCAGTAGCCCAAGAAAAGCCATTACAAGTGGTTGGAACCATCAATGCCAATCATGCACTTTTGGCAAAACGTGCAGGTTATAGAGCGATTTACTTATCAGGTGGTGGTGTAGCCGCTGGTTCTTTAGGCTTACCTGATTTGGGAATCAGTAACCTTGATGATGTGTTGACAGACGTACGCCGTATTACCGATGTATGTGATCTTCCATTATTAGTCGATGCTGACACAGGCTTTGGTGCTTCTGCATTTAACATTGCTCGAACTACAAAAGCACTGATCAAGTTTGGTGCTGCGGCAATGCATATTGAAGACCAAGTGGGCGCAAAACGTTGTGGTCACCGTCCGAACAAAGCCATTGTGACTCAAGAAGAAATGGTTGACCGTATTAAAGCAGCGGTCGATGCGCGTGGTGATGACAGCTTCGTGATTATGGCGCGTACCGATGCATTGGCTGTAGATGGCTTACAAGCTGCCATTGACCGTGCGGGTGCCTACATTGAAGCGGGTGCAGACATGTTGTTCCCTGAAGCAATTACCGAGCTTGATATGTACAAGCAATTTGCTCAGAAGACTGGCGCACCAATTTTGGCAAACATTACCGAGTTTGGTTCTACACCACTGTTTACTACTGAAGAGTTAGCATCTGCCGATGTAAGCCTTGCGCTTTATCCGCTTTCTGCTTTCCGTGCTATGAACAAAGCAGCCGAAACTGTGTATGAAACCTTGCGTAAAGAAGGCACGCAAAAGAACGTGGTTGATATTATGCAAACGCGTAAAGAGCTATATGAACGCATTAACTACTACGCGTTTGAAGACTACTTAGACAACGCATTTGCTAAAAAGAAATAAACAAGCCCTCTTTTAAAAGAAGGGGAAGCGATGGTCTTGGCTATCGTGAGGGCGGCATGGATGCCGCTACGTTGGACTGCGATATAGGGATATATCGTCAGACCAACAAGGATTTTTGCTTACTTTTCATCCGTGAAAAGTAAGGCGAACGGCAGGTTAATCCAAAAATTGGATGAGAACTCGGCAAGAAGCTGTCGCGTTTTTACCCAAGTAAAAATTGAACAAACAACAAATTCTGGTTGATATAAAGGATGATTCTATGAGCTCAAATGAAACAACAACAGGCTTCAAACCAAAAAAATCAGTTGCACTTAGCGGACAAGTTGCAGGCAACACAGCACTGTGTACCGTAGGACGTAGCGGTAACGACTTGCACTATCGTGGCTATGACATTCTTGACCTTGCAGCAGGTAGCCAGTTTGAAGAAGTTGCTCACTTGCTCGTACATGGCAAATTACCAAACAAAGCTGAACTCAAAGCGTATAAAGCAAAATTAAAAGCACTTCGTGGCTTACCTGCAGCACTTAAAACTGCACTTGAGCAATTACCACCGTCTGCACACCCAATGGATGTGATGCGTACAGGTGTTTCAGTTCTAGGTTGCTTAACGCCAGAACATGAAGACCATAACGAAGCGGGCGCAAAAGACATTGCTGACAAATTAATGGCAAGCTTAGGTTCAATGCTGCTTTATTGGTATCACTTCAGCAACAACGGTCGTCGTATTGAAGTTGAAACAGATGACGACTCAATTGCAGCGCATTTCTTACATTTACTTCATGGCGAAAAACCATCTGAAGAATGGATTCAAGCAATGCATACATCGCTTATTTTGTATGCTGAGCACGAGTTTAACGCATCGACATTTACGTCACGTGTAGTTGCAGGTACAGGTTCAGACATGTACTCAGCAATTACAGGCGGTATTGGTGCACTTCGCGGACCTAAGCACGGTGGTGCAAACGAAGTTGCATTCGTGATTCAACAGCGTTACGACAACGCAGACGAAGCAGAAGCTGACATCCGTAAACGTGTTGAAAATAAAGAAGTTGTGATCGGTTTTGGTCACCCTGTATATACAGTTTCTGACCCACGTAACGAAGTGATCAAGAAAGTTGCGCACGACTTAGCAGAAGCACAAGAGAACACCAAAATGTACCTCATCGCTGAGCGTTTAGAAGCAGTGATGAAAGAAGTGAAAAACATGTTCCCGAACCTCGACTGGTTCAGTGCGGTGAGCTATCACTTAATGGGTGTTCCAACTGCAATGTTTACACCGTTATTCGTAATTGCACGTACAGCAGGCTGGTCAGCGCACGTGATTGAACAACGTCAAGACGGCAAAATCATTCGTCCAAGCGCGAACTACACAGGCCCTGAAAACCTCGAATTTAAACCATTGGCGGAGCGTGGTTAATGAACACAAAATACCGTAAACCGCTGGCAGGAACCCAGCTTGAATATTACGACGTGCGTCAAGCCGTTGAAGATATTCAGCCAGGCGCATACGAAAAACTGCCTTACACATCTAAAGTACTTGCAGAGCAATTGGTACGCCGTGCCGATGCCGAGAACTTAACTGCCTATTTAACGCAGTTGATTGAACGCCGTCAGGACTTGGACTTTCCTTGGTACCCTGCGCGCGTGGTGTGTCATGACATTTTGGGTCAAACTGCATTGGTTGACCTTGCAGGCTTACGTGATGCAATTGCAGACAAAGGCGGTGACCCATCTAAAGTTAACCCAGTTGTGCCAACACAACTGATTGTCGACCACTCTTTAGCAGTGGAATACGGTGGTGCTGACCCAGACGCTTTTGCAAAAAACCGTGCTGTTGAAGACCGTCGTAACGAAGACCGTTTCCACTTTATTGAGTGGACTAAAACAGCATTTAAAAATGTCGATGTAATCCCTGCGGGGAACGGCATTATGCACCAGATTAACCTAGAGAAAATGTCTCCGGTGATTCAGGCGCGTGATGGCGTAGCATTCCCAGACACTTGCGTCGGTACAGACTCACATACACCACATACAGACGCTTTGGGCGTAATTTCTGTGGGTGTGGGTGGTTTAGAAGCTGAAAATGTAATGTTGGGCCGTGCATCTTGGATGCGTCTGCCAGACATTATTGGTGTTGAGTTTGTAGGTCAGCGTCAGGCAGGCATTACAGCAACAGATATCGTACTTGCTCTGACTGAGTTCTTGCGTAAAGAGCGCGTGGTTGGTGCTTACCTTGAGTTCTTTGGTGAAGGCGCTGACAGTATGTCTGTGGGCGACCGTGCAACCATTTCGAACATGACTCCAGAATATGGCGCTACGGCTGCGATGTTCTACATCGACCAAAACACAATCGACTACTTACGCCTCACAGGCCGTGAAGATGCTCAAGTGGCATTGGTTGAACAGTACGCAAAAGAAATCGGCCTATGGGCAGCTGACATGACCAAAGCAGAGTACCCACGTGTACTTCGTTTTGACCTATCGACAGTCACACGTAATATTGCTGGCCCATCAAACCCACATGCACGTGTTTCAACTGCGGACCTAAAAGAAAAAGGCATTGCAGGTGTTGTTGAAAACCGTTCTGATGGCTTAATGCCAGATGGCGCAATCATTATTGCCGCAATTACTTCGTGTACCAATACTTCTAACCCACGTAACACTGTGGCGGCAGGTTTGTTGGCACGTAAGGCAAATGAACTTGGTTTAGTTCGTAAACCTTGGGTGAAATCATCATTTGCACCGGGTTCAAAAGCGGCTGCACTTTACCTTGAAGAAGCGGGTGTTCTAAAAGACTTAGAACAACTTGGTTTTGGTATTGTGGCTTACGCTTGTACGACTTGTAATGGTATGTCGGGTGCGTTAGATCCAGTCATTCAACAAGAAATTATTGACCGTGACTTGTACGCAACAGCAGTACTCTCTGGTAACCGTAACTTCGATGGCCGTATCCATCCTTATGCAAAACAAGCATTCTTGGCATCTCCACCGCTTGTTGTGGCATATGCAATTGCAGGTACGATTCGTTTTGACATCGAAAAAGATGCGTTAGGTCATGACAAAGAAGGTAACCCGATTTACCTCAAAGACATCTGGCCGTCTGATGCTGAAATTGATGCCTTAGTTAAAGAAGCCGTGAAGCCTGAACAGTTCCGTAAAGTCTACATTCCAATGTTTGACTTAGGTGAAGTTGAGCAAGCGAAAAGCCCACTTTACGACTGGCGTCCGCAAAGTACTTACATCCGCCGTCCACCATATTGGGAAGGGGCGTTGGCTGCACCACGTACTTTGGCGAATATGCGTCCGCTTGCGATTTTGGGTGACAACATCACTACCGACCACTTGTCGCCTTCAAACGCGATTTTGATGGACTCGGCTGCGGGTGAATACCTTCATAAAATGGGCGTACCAGAAGAAGACTTCAACTCATACGCAACGCACCGTGGTGACCACTTGACTGCACAACGTGCAACATTTGCCAACCCGAAACTCTATAACGAAATGGTGGTTCGATCAGACGGTACCATTAAGCAAGGTTCAAAAGCGCGTGTAGAGCCAGAAGGCGAAGTGATGCGTATGTGGGAAGCGATTGAAACCTACATGAACCGTAAGCAGCCGTTAATTATTATTGCGGGTGCTGACTACGGTCAGGGTTCAAGCCGTGACTGGGCTGCAAAAGGTGTACGCCTTGCAGGTGTTGAAGCGATTGTGGCTGAAGGTTTTGAGCGTATTCACCGTACTAACTTGGTGGGTATGGGCGTGTTACCACTTGAGTTTAAACCGGGCGTAAACCGCAAGACGTTAAAACTAGATGGTACAGAGCTTTATAGTGTGATTGGTAATATTGCGCCGCGTTCGACTTTAACTTTAGTGATTGAACGTGCCACAGCGGATGGTAAAGAAGAGATTCTTGAAGTGCCTGTGACTTGCCGTTTAGATACAGAAGAAGAAGTTTCTGTATATGAAGCGGGCGGTGTATTACAGCGTTTTGCGCAAGACTTTTTAGAAGGCCAAGTGGCTTAATTTTTAGTCTACAACTGATTGAAAATTATTCTAAAGAGCCCTATCTTGATGATGGGGTTTTTTACTATACATTGTGTAAAAAGAGTTGATAGCCTCATAAAAATTGCATTTAAAATAGATTTTTTTAGATAAATATCCATATAAAAAAGGATCAAAAATTGGAAACAACAAATAAATTAGATAATCAAGCTGAGAGGAAGTTACCAGTTAAAGCTCATCTATTATGTGGCTGGCCACTCGTACTTATGTTGGTTGGAGGTGCTATTGGTGGAGCTCTTGGAGCAAGTGCCTATGGTATAAATGTTAAGATCTATAAAGCAAACTTATCAAATATCGCTAAAGTACTACTCAATTTGTTGACAGGTTTAACAGCTATTATTCTTATGCTTATTGCGGCAAATTTGATTCGAATGTATTTTCTTTAAAGTGATTTATCGTATAAAAAAAGCCCGACATCCTGTCGGGCTTTTTTGTATTTGGTTGCTAGATATGACTCCTGTCGTATCTCACGATCCTGATGCATGAACCTATTATTGTTGTTTTATGTTCCGGAACATCCTGTTCCTGTATGAGTTCATATTAGAAAAAAAGCAGGAGACAGCCAATCCGCTAAATCCCTAAATCTATGTAAGATAAATCGTACAAATAACATTTTTTGCATTTATGCCATCATCATCGGGCGAAATGGACAATTGACATTCACTTTAAGTGGGTTATATTCCTGTTTAATATATATACGATTATAGGAATGTAATCATGGTAACAGCTGGCGAAAAACCCGGAACAGGCTTCTATTTCTGTGCTCAGTGCGGACATAGAGTGTTTTTAGAAATTAACACAGACCCTTTACCACCTTGCACTAAATGCTATTGCACTGAGTTTAAACGTTAAGAATGAAATAATATTTGCGTTCGCATTTAACAAAAAGCCCTGTCACCCGATGGGGCTTTTTGTTAGTTTAAAAATAAGACTTACATAACAAGACCCGCGATGGGCATGAAAAGGAAACCGTTATGGAAACAATATTGGGTTTATGTATTGGCGTGGGGCTGAGCGCTGCCTGCGGTTTTCGCGTGTTTGTGCCGCTACTGGTCATGAGCATTGCCACCATGATGGGATGGTTTGAGCCATCGAAAGGATTTGAATGGTTAGCTCTGCCATCGGTGTGTTTGGCTTTGGGCGTGGCAACGGTATGTGAAATTGCAGCCTATTACATTCCTTGGGTCGATAATGCCTTAGACACAGTCGCGACTCCTGCGGCGATGATCGCGGGTACATTAGCGACAATGGCGGTTAGTAGTGGCGAAATGTCTCAGTTTGCCAGTTGGGCGGCAGCGATTATTGTGGGCGGTGGTACGGCTGGTGTGGTGCAAATGAGTACAGTCGCTGCACGCGGTGTTTCGACTGCAACTACGGGTGGCTTGGGTAATTTTGTCGTTGCGACAGGAGAGTGGATTGGAGCAATCTTACTTTCAGTTTCAGCCATGTTAGTGCCTGCGCTTGTCGCGGTAGTAGTGCTGATTGCGGTAATTTTAGCGGTACGTTGGATACGCCATAAAAAGCAAGAACAGGCGCATAGTCCTCTATAGGTTTAGCCTAAACATCATTTTTAAACAGCAATAAAAAAAGCCCAACATCCTGTTGGGCTTTTTCGTATTTGGGTACTAGATATGACTCCTGTCGTATCTCACGCTCCTGGTGCTTGAACCTATTATTGTTGTTTTGTGTTCCGGAACATCCTGTTCCTGCATGAGTTCATAATAGTAAAGAAGGAGGGTGTCGCCAATCCGCAAAATCCCTAAAAGTTTGTAGGTTAAAACGTACATTGAAACATGGTGTAGGGCGTTTTGTAGTTACAGAGGGGGCGAATAGAGGGGGCTTACTTTTACCTAATCATTTAAGATGTTGAGAAGAATAAGAGTTGCTATTGATAACAATATGTTATGTTTAAGTTTGGTTGTAAAAAGAACAATTTTATCGGGAGTAATGAATAAATGACCGTTATGTTGGTAAAACCTCATTTAAGGTTTAAAGAGAGTTATAACAACTATATTAATGAATTAGCAGATGAAGATCGTCACCCTTTGACTGAATAGCCACCGATTTTGTAGACACCTTTTAGTTAGATAAAATGGCTAATTAACGAGGTGCTTATGAGCAGTAAACGATACCCTGAAGAATTCAAAATTGAAGCAGTAAA
>NZ_JBBAXE010000019.1:0-73742 GCF_059800965.1 Acinetobacter sp. LT1 | reverse complement strand
GAGTTTTACTATGACCAGCTACCACAACAAAATAAGGTAGCTTAACTAGAGCAGAGTATCACTTATAAATAAGCTTTTAGTTGTTCAAACATGTGGGACCACCTCTAAGTACTAGTTAAATACCCAAGTTTCAATGACATTGAAAAACTATCTCCGCCAGTTTCACCAAAAGTAGTTGCGAAGATTTTAGTAATCCAGAATAGAAGGGTAACTTGGGGGACTTTAGTTATATACTCACTCATTTCATGACTTGAATTATTCATCTAAGAGTCTCAAATGATAAATTTATCAAACAATAAATTTTTAAAATTAAGATGAGCTTAAAGATTTGTTTTTAATAATATAGCTTTGTATTCTTATTGGTTACTAAGCTCATTTTTTAATTTCTATTTAAGTTTTACTAGCTAAGATTTCGAGTTTTTAATATTTAGTGGTTTTTAAATGCTAGTAAATTTTTTAAAATTCAAAGAGATATGTAATAATATTACACTATTAAATTTTAATTTGCTTTTATCTATCTGGCTAGGTTTATTTCTGAATATAGGTTTTTTTAAAAAAATCCATCAACTTACACCTTATAATGGTATTAAGTCAGTTCTTTTCTTAGGGGCGACATTAGTTATTTTAATAGCGGCATATAATTTAATTTTTCAATTAATAAATTGGAAATGGACTGCCAAAATCTTTGCAATTTTATTGATATTTATTGGTGGCTTTAGCTCTTATTTTGTAAACACATTGGGTATCATTATTTCACCCGACCAAATTCAAAATATGGTGCAGACCGATGTTTCGGAAGTTACCGATCTAATCTCTTTACGCTTTGTTTTATGGACAGTTTTTTTTGTTATTTTGCCCATTTTTTTAATTACTCAAGTTAAATTTAAACAAGAAAAAGCATCACGGTTGTTATTGAAGAAAGTATTCTCACTGGTAGCTTCATTTGCAGTGGTCGGTGTTTTACTTTTTACTTACTATGTCGATTTCGCTGCAATATTTCGTGAGCATCGTGATTTAAAAGGGATGATTTCACCGCAAAATAGTATTTCATCGCTTATGTCTTACTATCATAAGAAGGCTCCGAAGAAAAATCTGCCTCTTGTGATATATGGACAAGATGCTCATCAAGTTCAGCAAGTACAAAAGAACCTCCCTAAGTTAATGATACTTGTTGTAGGTGAAACGGCACGTGCCGAAAGTTTCTCTCTAAATGGGTATGCAAAAAATACGAATCCGGAGCTTTCTAAACAAGATATTTTCAACTTCTCGCAAGTGAGCTCATGCGGTACGGCAACAGCGGTTTCTGTGCCATGTATGTTCTCGGGTATGCCACGTGTAGATTATGATGAGCAATTAGCTAGTCACCGTGAAGGTTTACTAGATATTGCAAAACGTGCAGGTTACCAAGTGACGTGGATTGATAATAACTCGGGTTGTAAAGGTGCATGTGATCGTGTTGAACAATATCAAATTCCAGAAAACTTAAAGAAAAAATGGTGTAAAGATGGCGAATGTTATGATGACATTCTCATTGACAGCTTAAAGCAGTATTTGGCTACTATTGCCAAAGATGATGATCGTCCGCGTTTGATTGTTCTGCATCAAGTGGGTAGTCATGGACCTGCATATTACAAGCGTGCACCTGAGGCATATCAACCTTTTAAACCGACTTGTGATACGAATGCGATACAGGGCTGTTCGCAAACTGAATTGCTAAATAGTTATGATAATACAATTGTATATACAGACCATGTATTAAGCCAAATGATTAATACTCTAAAAGAAATATCAAAGTATCAGACAGGTTTATGGTATTTATCTGATCATGGCGAATCAACCGGAGAACATGGTTTATATTTACATGGTTCACCTTATGCAATCGCACCGAGCCAACAAACACATGTACCAATGATTATGTGGTTCTCTGAAAGTTGGAAACAACATAATCTTGCTCAAGTGAATTGTTTAAGCCAAAAAACTAAACAAAAGTTAAGTCAGGATAATTTATTCCCAAGTTTGTTAAGTTTGCTGGATGTAAAAACTAAGGTAGTAAATAACAAACTTGATATGTTGAGCCAATGTAAATAAATATATTTTTAATTTATATAAAACGAAGCAAAATAGACTTGTTTCGTTTTATTAAATGTATTGGTTCGTAATTAGCACACATTTTAAGATCCCTCTAAAATTATTTAATAAACCTTCGTCAGCTATGCATCAAACTTACAACAATATAATTATTCTTAAAACCCAAAGACCACCCAGATTCTTTATAGAAAGGTTCACCATACTTAATTGTGTGCTCGATATAAAAATAGACCCAATCTTTCATAATTTTACTTTACTCATTATTCCTGTTAAGAAGCTAAACTTAACCATAGACTGATAATAATTCATTTCTATCCTATTCAAAATGATAGAATTACTCAGGTTTGAAAGTTGGGTGTGTTTTGCTTAAAAAGCATGCAGTCTACAATTTTTTTTAATTTGATTGGAAATTAAATTTGTAGACTGATTTGTAGACTGTTGAATTGCAAAATACTGCATTGTGGTACAAACGGATGCAACTTTAATTATGATTAACTATTTGAAACTGCAAGATAAAGCAACCGAATGCAACCATTAACAATTACAGCTAGACTGTCAGGATTCTACTTCTTTTACTATTCCATCGTGGGCACATTCATGCCTTATTGGAATTTATATCTTCAAGATCAGGGATTTAATTATCAAGAAATTGGTGTTTTATCATCAATTGCGATTGTAACTCGTTTTTTTGCGCCTTTAGTTTGGGGGTGGATTGCTGATAAATCTGGTAGGCGGATGTTACTTGTTCGGATAGCAACTTGGATGGAGTCATGTATATGGTTGGCTATTTTTATAGTGCCAAATACTTTTCAATCAGTTGCTTTGCTTATGCTTATTTTTAGTTTCTTTCAAAATGCGATTTTAGCTCAATTTGAGGGAGTGACTTTATTTTGGTTGGGTGATCAAAAAGCTAAACTCTACGGCAAAATTCGTAAGTGGGGATCGGTTGGGTTTATTGTTGGGGTATTCACTATTGGGGCTATTTTAGAAATAGTGCATATTTCAATGCTCCCAATTTTACTATTAATTATCGCGTCTCTAGCGTTTATTTGGTCTTTCACAATCCGCGAACCTGATAGCGCGCCTACTTCCCAAAAATATTTAGAACCTTTACTTCCTGTTCTTAAGCGCCCAACAGTGGCTGCATTTTTTGCAATTGAATTTATTCTACTTTTTTCACATGCGCCTTTTTATAGTTTTTATAGTAATTTTCTGAAATCTTTGAATTTCAGTACGACTGAAATTGGATTTTTATGGGCCATGGGCGTGTTTGCTGAAATTTTTATGTTTTCAATTGCCTCAAAGATTTTTCAACGTTTTTCGTGGCGCAGCTTAGTGATAGTGTGTCTGCTAGTGACGAGCATACGTTGGATGCTAGTTGCAGTATTTTCACATTATTTTATTGGTCAACTTTTTGCGCAGTGCTTACATGCCTTTAGTTTTGGTTTATTTCATTTGATTGCAATGAGAGTTATTTTTCAAAACTTCTCTGCTGGACAGCAAGGGCGTGGACAAGCACTTTATAGTACCATGTGGGGGTTAGGTGTAGCTTTTGGTAGTGTTCTGGCTGGGCATTTCTGGAAAACTCTTTCTGGTGAACTCATCTTTATGTGTGCCAGTGTGGTTGTGCTCTTAGGTTTGTGCTTTGTAAAGTGGCTTCCGAAACAAGTCGATTCTTCAACTACCTAAGCTTGAGATAATGCAAAACAAAGAATTTATATTGAAAAAAGCAAGTAAATATAAAATTGTTTGATGACTTGTTGTGACACGTTACAGTTGAAAAATATTGTTTTTATATGGTTATGGAGCAGTGATTTTGTCAAAAAATATGCTAACTTAACTTCATGCGTTTAATGATTAATAAATCTATGAAAAATATTTATATTATTGGATTATTGTGGGCTTGTTCTGGTTTAGCTGTGGCAGAAACGGCTACTCAACAGCCAGCTGAACAACCCGTTCGGACTGCAAGTAATCCTAATGCTATACGTATTGTTACGCGCCCTGAAATTATGGGATTATGGGGAATGGAAATTCCAAATAATAAGAAATGTGTGGAATATTATAACTTTCGTAGTAGTAATGATGTAGTGATCAAAAGCGGTCAGGAATGGTCTTATGGTATTTATGAATATCAACCATCTGATGACCCTAAAGAGCAGCTAGCCGCTTTAGTAATGCAAATTAAATTTGATAATAATAAAGTAGATTGCTCTGGTCAGAAGCAAGACCAAACAGGTGATGTCTCACAATATTTTGTACAATGGAAAAACGACCATACAATCAATTTCTGTTCAACGGCTAAGGGTGAGCAGTGCTTTGCGACTTTACGTCGGGTATTACCATAAAATGGTTGATATAAAAAAAAGCCTCTTAAAAATAAGAGGCTTTTTTTATTATGCAGTTTCAGCTTTCTTTTCTTCCACTTGCTTTAACAAGTGTTTTTCAAGGTAATGGATATCCATTGCTTGAGAGCAGAAGCTCTTATCTTGCAAAATAAGATCTTTATGTAAAGGAATATTTGTTTTAATTCCTGTAAGGATCATTTCATCTAGCGCTTGACGCATACGAGCAATTGAAGTTTCACGGTCTTTACCATGAGAAATCAGTTTAGCAATCATAGAGTCATAGTAAGGTGGAATGCTGTATTCTGGGTAGATATGAGAATCTAAACGAATACCAGCACCGCCTGGTGCGTAGAAACTTTCAATTTTACCTGGTGAAGGTAAGAAGGTTGTAGGGTCTTCTGCATTGATACGGCATTCAATTGCATGTCCTTGAACTTTGATATCTTCTTGTTGAAGCTCTAGTCCTAGGCCACCAGCAATGCGTAACTGTTGTTCAATAATATCGACACCGGTAACCATTTCAGTTACAGGGTGCTCTACCTGAACACGAGTATTCATTTCAATGAAGAAGAATTCACCGTCTTCAAATAAGAATTCAAACGTACCAGCACCACGATACTGCATCAACTGACATGCATGAACACAAGCTTCTAAAATATCAGCTCGAGCTTGCTCTGGTAGGTTTGGTGCAGGTGCTTCTTCTAGTACTTTTTGATGGCGACGTTGTAATGAACAGTCACGGTCATATAAATGAATTGCATGACCATTACCATCACCAAGAACTTGAACTTCGACATGGCGAGGTTTTTGTAAGAAGCGTTCCATGTAAACGGTATCATCACCGAACCACATTTCTGCATCGCGCTGCGCTGCTTGAACTGATTCAAGTAGTGTATCTACACGCTCAACAATACGCATACCACGACCACCACCACCAGAAGCCGCTTTAACAATAAGCGGGAAGCCGATTTCTTTCGCTTCTGCCAAGGCATTGTGGATGGTTACTGCATGGTCGCAACCTGGTACAGTAGGTACGCCAGCTTTTTTCATGGCAACAATCGCAGAAACTTTATTACCCATAAGGCGGATATGTTCTGGACGTGGGCCAATAAAAGTAAAGCCTGAGCTTTCTACAATTTCAGCAAACTCAGCATTTTCTGAAAGGAAACCATAACCCGGGTGAATAGCATCAGCACCGGTAATTTCTGCAGCAGTAATAATTGCCGGGATATTTAAATAGCTATCACTACTTGCGCCCGGACCAATACATACTGCTTCATCAACAAAACGTAAATGCATCAAATCCTTGTCGGCATCTGAATAGATACCAACAGTCTTGATTCCTAATGTTTTACAAGCCCGGGTAATACGTAAAGCGATTTCACCACGGTTTGCAATTAAAACTTTTTGCAACATAGACGTCCCCGGGGTAATTACGCGCGATAACGGAATAAAGGTTGACCGAATTGGATAACTTCACCATTTTTCACTAAAATTTCTTCGATCACGCCGCTTTGAGTTGCTTCAATTGGGTTCATGATTTTCATTGCTTCAATAATACCCAAAGTTTCACCAGCAGATACTGTTTGACCTACTTTAACAAATGGTGCTTCGCCTGGGCTTGGAGCAGCGTAGAACACGCCAACCATTGGAGAAGTTTCAACTGCTCCACGCGGTGTTTTTGCAACTGGTGCTTCTGCAACAGGAGCAGCCGGAAGTGCTACACCAGCCGCAGCAACGACAGGATTGCGACGAGTTAAAGCGATTGATTGATCACCTTCTTTAACTTCGATCGCTTGCAAGTCAGACTCAATCATTAAATCGATGAGTTTCTTAATTTTGCGGATATCCATGGGCGACTATTCCTAAATTAGTTTGGGTTAGATGGTTGAATTTTTTCAATAGCGTAATCGAGCGCAAAACGATAGCCTTTTGCACCTAGACCACAAATCACGCCAATTGCTTTATCAGATAAATAAGAATGATGTCTGAATGCCTCTCTTGCATGGACATTAGACAAATGAACTTCAATGAATGGAATCGCAACGCCAAGTAGAGCATCACGTAGAGCAACTGAAGTGTGGGTGAGGGCAGCAGGGTTAATAATAATAAGTTTTACGCCTTCAGTTTGTGCCTGATGAATACGATCAACAATGGCACCTTCCCAGTTGCTTTGAAAAGTATCTAATGTGATTGAAGCTTGTTGAGCTTGGCTAATAAGTTGTTGGTTAATATCATCTAAGGTAAGATGACCATATACTTCTGGTTCGCGTTTTCCCAGCAAATTCAAATTCGGTCCATGAATCACCAAAATGGTCGAACTCATTCAGATTGCTCCAGCTCTAAAGTTGCAAATATTCTTTGCAAGATGTCTGCAAAGTTTGCTTATTATGGCATATGTTTCTACAATTTTTTTATAATTTGTTTTCATCGTCGCAGAAAGGGTATACCAAATTCAGCTTATATATTGTAAATTTTGCGATGATTTAGCAATGTTAAAAAATGACAAAATTTCAAGTAATTTAATGGAGCTTATTTTAAACTGAATTGACAAAAACAGTTCATGTATTTTGTGTAACGGCTATAGAGTTCTCTCCAATCACCAATAACTCATTCCATCGAGTTAGATAATTTTTTGAACGGTGGCATTGTTTCATGTGCCAAGATGGATTACGGGAATGATAACCGACTTGTAAATAGTGACTGCCAAATCGGTTACGAACTGTGCTGAGGGTTTGCATTAATTGTTGTCTTTGCTGAATCAACTCAAGAGGTTGCCATAAATCATCAATGTGATGTTGACGGGGATGTAAACCACAGAATAAAACTCCAATCTTTATATATTTTTTATTTTCTTTATATAAAACATCAATTTGCTGCATGGCTGCTTTTGTTAATATGCATAAATCATCTGTTGCATAATTTAAGCCTATCGCTTGAGAAGACGCTTTTTTATAAGGTGGTTTATCTATTTTTTCATAAAGCATGACTTGAACGCAGGCACAGAGCTGTCCTTGTTTCATTAAACGGCGATGAGCTCGGTTAAGATGAAAAATAAGTGCTTGCTTAATAATTTCAATGCTGGACAAAGCTTGAGCAAAACTGCGTGATGCTAAAATTCGTTTGGTGACAATTGCAGGATCGTCGAGTTGAATACAGGATTGGCCTTTTAGCTCACGAATGGTACGCGCCATAACCACAGAAAAAGCTTTTGCTAGATGATGCTCATTGGCAAAAGTTAAGTCTAAGCATGAATAAATCTCATAACTCCGTAATTGTTTGACTAATTGATAGCCAATTCCCCAGACTTCTTTGACTGAAGTGTGTTGCATGAGGTCTTCAAGCAGCAGAGGATCTAAAGTGGTGAAATTACAAATTCTATTAAAGCTTCTAATTTTTTTAGCATAGTGATTGGCTAATTTTGCTTGAGTTTTTGAATATCCGATGCCAATACAACAGGGTAAGCTTAACCATTCTTCTAAGGTTTCTACGACTTTGACACAATAAGAATGAATATCTAGAGATTGAAGGTAAGGGGTAAGGCGAATAAAACATTCATCTATAGAATAAGCTTCTAAATCATCGGGCGAGAAAAACTCACCAAGAACTGAAAAAAAGCGACGTGACATTTCAGCATACAAAGTGTAGTTACTTGAATAGACGTGTACACCTGCTTGAAGAGCTTCTTGTTCGATTTGATACCATGGAACCCCCATTTTGATACCCATATTTTTTGCTTCTTCACTACGTGATACAACACATCCGTCGTTGTTAGAAAGTACTACGACTGGTAGGCCAATAAGTTTGGGATTAAATAGTCGCTCACAACTCACATAACAATTATTAATGTCTACGAGCGCGTAGATTTCGCGGTGTGAGATTTCCATTATGATTTGCCCCATGAAAAATATTGGTAAAATTACATATGGATATTGTTTTCATAAACACAGTGAGAGGAAATGTTGGATGAAAAAAGTTGCATCTTGAATATGTAACAAAATCAAGTTAACAAAATTTTTAGCAGAATACTAGGGTGGTTCTGTGGGTTTGCCTCAGGTTAATAATGGAAAAAATAGATAAGGAATTAATATTTTTAGTAAAAAAGGAGATCGCATTGATCTCCTTTTTGTGACACATTCAATGTCAGTTTTTGATTACCACTTATGACTATAAGTCACTTTAAGCGTTGCACCATTTGCCACTAAATGGCTAGTGTTATCGCTAGTTCGTAATAATTGGCTATAGAGAGGATAATACTTGCGGTTAAACATGTTCTCTAAACCAATCGTCACAGTGTCTTTTTTGTTAAGCGCAAAACTACTGATTAAGTCTGCTGTTGTATAAGTTTTTACATCATAGCGACCAAAACTATTTTTACCATTTAAGCGGTAATCTTCTGAACCGAAGTAAGTGGCTTGTAGACGATTCGTCCAAGTTTCCGTTGGACTATAGGAAATATAACCTGTGAGTTTTAATGGTGGAATACGGAAGCCTGTCATATCTTGTTCAGCACCGTTTTGCGGCTTTTCACGACCTTTCATCCACGTAACACTACCACCAGTTCCCCAAACATTGGCATCGTCAAGATAATCAAATGTTGCTTCAACACCAGTGACTTTTTCTTTGGTTCTAGCGAGTACTAAACCATTGTTGAAAGATTGCACCGCACCTAGGTCGGAAGTAGAGTGGAAGACCGCTAAACTTGAAGAGAAGTTATTGAAGTTTCCTTTCCAGCCCAACTCGTAGTTATCTACTTTTACGGGTTCTAAGAATGATGAACCAAGGTTAAAACCTTCACCAGCATTACGAATAATCAAACCAACATCAGGTAATTGGAAACCTTGGTTAAAAGATGCATAAATCAAGTGTTGGTCATTTGGAGAGAAAGTCACGTTAGCATTGTACAACCATGCATCAGCTTTCACTTTCCCCCCCTCAACGGTGTAAGGGTTGGGCTTACCTAATTGTGATAAAGGAACAAAGCTATCAATTTGGGCATAGCTGTCTTCATAACGCGTACCAGCTTCTGCTGACCATTGGTCATTAAAGCGGTGTTTTAACTGTATAAAACCACCCACACTTTGCGTAGTGAGTTCAGGTAAATAAATAAGTTTGCCAATTTTTACAAACTCTAAGCCACCAGATTGATCATAAATTTTTTGATCGAAAATATCTAAAGGCATTTCGCTTTTTTCGCGGCTAAAGTCACCACCCCAAACTAGTGAGGTGTCACCTAAAAACTCAAGTGGTGTAGTAACAGTTAAGCGGCTACCGAGTACATTATTTTCTTGATAGATCTGATCTACTTGTCCTCCACGATTTGCATTTTTTCGTGCATCAAAGGGTGAAAAACGTGTAAAGAAGTCGCGATAATAAATTTGTGCATCAACCTTATTACCAAAAAAGTCTTTATGGTTATAAGTTAAATTGTATATCTGGTTTTCGTTTTTATTTTGGTCTTTGAGCTTTAAGCCTTTAATTGCTTTCGCTGGTACAGTTCCAGCAGGAGCATTTTTCACACTTGGGTCAGATGCATAATCTGAGTCTTGCTCGGCATTATAATAGTTTGCAGCGAATTGTAGGTATTGATTGTCATCAATATGATAACCAAGTTTACCACCTACGCTGTAAGCATCGGCATCATATAAATCGCCCTGACTTGGTTCTGGTGCAACACGGTCACCACTTGCATCGTACGGGCTACCAATACGTTGGTAACCAAAGTCGAGTGCATAGTCAAAAGCGTTAAAGCTGCCTGTGAAATATTGATGAATATCGCCACTTAAAGCATTAGAACGGAAATTTGTTAAAGGTGTTTGAAGCCCAACGACTGTTTTTGCTGTAGGTTCGCCACCCGCAGCTTTTGTGGTAATTGAAATAATACCGCCAGAAGCACCGCCACCATAAATTGCGTTGCTGCCTCGAATCACTTCAATGTTGGCAATGCTTTCAGGGTCAATTGCTGAAAGTCCGCGTGATGTGTCACGTGTCAGGTTCATTGGAACGCCATCGACCAAGATGAGAGCATTACGACCACGTAAAGTCTGACCATAATCGGTAATGGTTCGGCTCGAATCGGATAAACCCGGTACGGCTTTTGCTAAAACAGTCGCAATACTTCCAGATGAACCATTTCTTAAAAGTTCAATTTGTTTTTCATCTAGCTTGGTGACTTGTTTGGCAGAGGTAGAGAGTTCATCTGCGCGTGAAGCAGTAATTGTAATTGTCGGGAGAGCTTCGGGTTTCTTTTCTGTTTCTGTAGTTTCAGCAGGTGAAGCAGCAAAAGCTGAATTGGAAAGAATAATGGCCCCACCAAGTGAAAGGAGTGGAATGATATTTTTTACTTCAGACTTCCTCGTAAAAAGTTTGTGACTTTTTATCTTATTTCCCATTGTCTCGCCCTGAGAGTGATTTTAAATTTGTCGAATTATAAGTGAGAATGATTGTAATTCACAATATCGTTGTTGGACAAAAAATAATAAAATTTATTTTTATTAATTGTTGTGTAGAGGAAGGTGCACTCATCGCTCTACACAACTGAAAATTTATGAGATTTCTTTATAAGAATTCAAATGATTTTGATGAGCACGGCGAATAATGCTGCGGTCATCACCGAGTACAAAAAGCTGAACGGATTGTTGTTTCCATGCCGCAATATCTTCAGGTTGGCGTGGAATAGCACAGAAATGCTTTTGACTATTTTTAGTCTTTATATACATCTCTTGAACTTTTTCTTTCACTTTTGGATGGCTAGATTGCCATGGCATTCCCATTGATTGGGAAAGGTCGGCAGCACCTTCCAGAATAATATCAATACCTTCAACTTTTAATATTTCATCTAGTTGTTCTAGTCCTTCTAAGCTTTCAATCATGGCAACGACAACCGTTTCGTTTGCTGCGTGTTGAACAAAACTAGCTAAATCATCCATACCATATCGATTTAACCTTGTCGAGTTGAGACCTCTTTGCCCAAGAGGCATATAGTGACAATAGTTCACGGCTTCTTGTGCTTGCTGAGCATTTTCTATACGCGGAAAAACAATACCCGTTACCCCTGCATCGAGCAGAGGTAGAACTAAATGGTTGGCGTTTAACGGTACCCTCACAAAGACATCAAGATTCATGGCTCTAGCAGCTAAAATCATGGTCTCGACTTGAGACGTACTAAATAAAGTATGTTCCAAGTCGATAATAATAAAGTTGTAGCCCGCAAGTGCCATTTGCTCGACATTAATCGGAGAAGCTACGGAACAAAAGATTCCGTAGAGCGTCTCGCCATTTGCTATTCGTTTCTTAAAAGAAATCGAATACTTATTCATATTCAATTTCCTTAATCAGGCTGAGCGGGTTTGGCGTGGTTTGTACTCTTAAGCGAATTTCTGGAAGGAAACGGCGGCTTGCGAGTTGTTCAATATCGATGGTGTCATCTGTAAAGTTAAACAATTCATATCGCTCGGCAAACTCTGGGTGAGCTTCTTTATGCTGATTAATAATGGTTCTTAATATGGTCCAGAATTTGATTTCATCGAAGTCATAATGTTCATTTAAGAAAATCGCTAACTCAGCCAGATTTACAAACCAAAGTGCATCTTGAGTAAAGTCTCTTAACTCATTTGGAGAGTGGGTTTCCAAGAACGAGTTCGGGTTAATCTTGGCGTGCTCTTTTGGCGCATCTTGTAAGTTGGGTAAAAGGCTCGGCTCACGTAAAAGATGACGACTAAAACGAATTCCATCATGGAAATCTTTCAAAGCCGCTTTAACGGGTAAGCCATTTTTATGAATTAGTACCATGTTTTGTGCATGTGATTCTAAAGCGAGGCCGTGACACCACAAAATATGCATGATTGGTAAATAAGCATTGCTGAGTAATTTTTCTAACCAGAACTCAATACCATACTCTTGGATCCACTCATCGATTAGTGGTTTTTGGTCCGTATCAACTTGCATTAGACCCGTTACAGGCGTTGCTGATTCGCCTTCTTTTAAGTAGCTGTAAATACTTTCGCGCCAAATGCAAGCCAGTGCGCCGTATTGAACAGGTAGCGCAATTTGCTGGTTCACTGAAAGACCGCCGATCTCTCTTAAAATAACAGGCTTACGCTGTTTTTCTAAAATATGGTCTTGTTCAACAATGTTATAAAGCCAGTCACTCATTTTTGCCGCATTTTGAACGGTATGCGGTGCCAATACACGAGAGGTAGAAGTATTGACCAAGTTCATTGCCAATTTAAGAGAAAGCGCCGAGATATCACTAATATTTGATAAGGTTCGAATGGACTGTTGCGGTAAATAAGTCGGACCTTCAATATCTAACGGGATGATCAGTTGGTTGCTAATAGCATCTTGATAATATAATTCAATAATTTTATCCCACTGCCACGGATGAATTGGGGTAAGGATATAATTTTTAAACTCTACATTTTGCTCTTTCAATTGATCATTGATAGTTTGCAGATCTTTCTCTGAAAAATGCTGTTTATAAAGCTGTTCTAAGTTAATAGTTTCACTTAAAACCAGTTTGCATAAACTGTTATGAGTCGCCACCCATTGAACCGTAAAACCTTCGGAAAGCTCTGGTGCATATTTTTGATTTTCTTTTAAATCGAAGCCGATACGAGACTTAAAACTCGGGTGATATAAATGGGCGTTGGTAATCCGCGCTTCTTGTTCTAGGTATGGCAAGGTTCTTAAAGGTTGAGCAGGGGCTTGGCTTAAAGTCTGCGCATGCTTAACGTAAGTTAAATTGAGTTCATCATTAAAGTTTTGCCATTTAACTGGGTCAGCTTCAATAATATTTTTTAAATCGGCAAGTAGCGTTTTTAAGTTAGGGCGAGTTTCAGTGCCTAAAGTAATATCAGAACGGATTAAACTTGAAGGATCTAACTTAATGCGTTTAAAACTGAAATGTCGTTTGGCCGCACAGGTATAAAAAACAGTATCGGAAATATAAAACTTGATCTGACCTTTAGAAAACTCGTATTTAAAAGTATTTTCAAAAATGAGTGCTTCTAATAATTGGCCCATCACGCGATTTTCCGCGAGGGTTTTATAATTGGTTTGTTGTGTTGGTTGAAGAGGGCAAAGCGCTTCTGCACCGCGATATTTATAAATAGGGTTTTCAACTTCAATCCAGATAGGATTGCCACCACTGTGGTAGAGCGTATTTAACATATTTGCCTTGATTGGTAATGTGAGTGAATTAATTAATAAATCGCGATATTGCTGGCCTTTGGCGCTAAAATTTTCTTGCGTGAGCGTAAGGCGTGTGGCTTGCCAAAGTTCAGATTCTTCAATGGCCGTAACTCGTGCAATTGCACTGATGAGATGAGCAATGTGATTGATCACGAGGTAATATTTTAAAAAGATCCATGCATCTTTCTGAGAGAACCAAACGGTACTATCTTCAGAAATAGATGAGTCGTCTTCTATCATTTCTGGAACAATGCTAATGCCTTCCATATCTCGAAGAATAAGGCGATGTGGATAGCCGTTTTTAAATTCCATTAAACTATTTTGCATGTGCGCTTCTACGCTAATGCCTTTATTTGCAAACAACTCAATTAATGGAATGAGTGAAACTTTAACGTACTGTTTCCACCAGAAAGTAATGAAGTCTTTCGCGTCTTTCGATTGTAGATTTTGGTTGGGTGCCGCTTGCTGAATAATGCTTAAAAGCGGGATTTCATAGTTTTCATTTTCTTCAACCAAGCCACCTAGCATTCTGGTATTTTCTAATACCTCTGGCGTGAGTCCTGCTCTATAAAGAATGCCAAATGAACTTTCAAGCTCTGGAATTTTGACTGTTTTTGCCTCTAACTCCGGCAGAATCATAAGGTCTGGATATTGCTCATTAATCTTGTGATTAATAATAATTTTGCTCGCATCAATCGCGCGTTCCATTTCGTCCATTGGGTTATTACGAATGAAACTGGTAATTCGTACATCAATTGATAGCTTTAAGAATAGATTCGATTGAGGTAACCACACTGTACGAACGGATGAGGTTGGCCATACGGTTTGACCTAAAGCTCCCAGATAGATCACGTCTTGGCTATCTAAATATTTCTTCAAAGATGGAAGTTGACGTAAGAAGTTAGCTTGCCACGGATGGGTTGGCATTAGCTCGTAATTTGCTAAGTTTTCTTGCAAACGCTCTTTTGCAGTTTTTAAAACTTCATCTTCAATACGGTGAGAAGGCTGTTCTTCACTTACAAGCTTTTGAATTAAAGAAGAATGAATTGCAAAGTAATGAAGTTGGAAACTTGCGCCTAACTCGGGGCTATATTTTTTCATGTCTTCTTTAGAGAAACCTAAATTGGCTTTAGAGGTCACATGAAAAGGGTGCCCATATAACATGCCTTGTTCGGTTGCCTGAAAACCACTTAACGCTTTAGTTACTGTTTGGGAAGGCCTATTTTCTAAAAAGAATTTTGTATTTTCGATACTATTGGCAATATCGGAGTACAGGTTCTTATTTTGGTTTTTATCTTTAAATAAACTATTCAACTCATCTGTAATCAGCTTCACTAATTTTTTTGGGTCGGTGAGCGAGTCAAATGTATTGTCGTTTAAATTTTGCAGAACAAAACCACGTTGATATCTATGATAACCAGTGGTGGATAGATGCTGAACTGCACCATAAACAATCGTGTTAGATGCATTAAACGTATAAGCAAAATACAGGGTGTCTGGGCGCTCTGCATACAGTGTGAATAAAGGAGAATCTTGAGCTGGGATAATATGCTTTTCAAGATTTACTTTGAGTTCACGAAAGAAAGTATTCAGGTACTGTTCGAAAAGTTTATAAGACCATGCATCGGTTGTAATAATTGAGTTCATTCTTGTGCCTCTTCTAAAATTGTATCCATTAAGAATCTGTTCAAAATCACCACTAATCCCGCACCGATAAAAAATAGTGAGGTGCAGATTAATGCAGCAGTAATATTGAAAAATGAGTAGGTGAGCGTGATCGTGATTGGGCCAATAAGTTGTCCTAAGACAAAGGCACTGTTAGAAATACCAATCACTTTTCCTTGGCTTTGAGCGCCGGCTTTTAGAGAAATTGTGTGCAAGATCGAAGGAATAAGGGCTGCAAAGCAGAAGCCTTGTATGAGTCGTAATACAAGAATCAGCCAGAGATTAGAAACCCAGATCAATGCGAAAATCGTGATGCCGCAAATCAAAGATGCGTAAATGAAGTTATTAAAAGAATCTCCTTTATCATCATTTCTTTTTCCCCAATAGGTTGCAGCAATAAAGGCTGCTCCCCATGAAAGCGCATGAATGGTTCCCGTTAAACTCGCAGCAGATAACGATGAATGAGTGCTCTGGCTTATTTCACTAATGTATAAAACAAAGCAGGACACTAAACCAAAGCCGCCCGCTTGAACCAAAATGCCAGCGCTTAACCATGAAAAAATTGTTCTATCAAAGAAAGCTGGAAGCTTAGATTTCTCTTTGGTTTTTGGCGCCTCGGTTTTAATGGGATTGGTTAATACAAATGACGCAATCAAAATTAAGGTCATCACAACAAATGCTGTCGCGTTGAGTAATACTTCAACCCGCCATTGATCCATAAATATCCCGCCGAGCACGGGACCACATAGGCAAGCGAGCGCAACACTACTTTGTAGTTGCCCAAAAGCGGCACCACGTTGTTGTTCATTAGAAAGATATGAAACATAGGCATTTAAGATCACAGAAAGACCGCAAAAACCGAGTAAAATTCGCGCGAAAATAAACAGGTATAAATGCTGGGCGCTCGCCATGAGCAGTATTGAAATACAGAAACCTGCCAGAGAAAGTAACAAGGCTTTTTTATGGCCGAATGTGTCGGATAGGTGACCCACAATCGGTGCGGTAAATAAACTGCCAATAGCCGGAGCCGCGAGTGCCAAACCTGCCCAGATAGTGGGAGCACTCATATGCGCCGTCAGTTTTTCCATATAGAGCGGCATGATCGGAATCAGCACCATGAGCCCGAAAGTGGAAAAAAACTGACAGAGCAAAATAATGAAATGATCTAGGCGAGATGAGCGCATGATTTAGATATCCATGGTCTCATAGCTAGAAACAGATAAGCTGTGATAAGGATTTGGCGTACTTCCGATTTTACTTGGCATGCCTGTTGAGTCGCTTTCTTGCGCAAGTAAAGGCGTAAGTAGCTGTTTGAATGGCCAAGTCGTATTGTCAAAAAGATAGGTTTGAATTTGCGATTTTGTTTGTTCTGAAATGGGTTGGGTTTCTACAAAATCTTGAATAATGTCTTGAACCATCTCCCAAAAATCGCTTTCTGTACGATCCGTATATTTCAAGGTAGCTAAAGCAATCGGGTAGAGGTTAATTTGAATCCCTAAGGTAATGAAGTAATTAAATAAGTCTTCATTTTTAGTAAAGATAAGATTGTTCGGTGTGCTGGTATCGATGGTATAAATCGGAGGGGTAAAACCACTTTCTTCAATGGCTGTGGTACATATTCTTAAGGTATCGTGGTCACGTAAAATAAAGCATTTAAACTTATTATTTTCATAACACACCATGGTGTTTTGCCCGTGGCATTCAGGCATGATGCCTTTCGCCCAAAGCGTTAAGAATGTTTGAATAAAATGAACACTTAAGTCTTTTAGTAATGACCATTTGTCACCTTCAACGCCTAAAGCTTCCCAAGGGTCAACATAGGTACAGCTTAAAGCTGACATAGTGATTGGAGTAACGTTTTGGTCTCTGCAAATATCCGGTAAATGTCGGACTTGGCAACCGATTACACCTAAATTTTTTACAATCGGCTCTTGTTTACCGAGCACCCACCAATGTGTTTCATTACTCAAAAAGAGGCGATTTTTTATTAAAGCAGTTTCATTAATGACGTCATTTAGAAAATCATAAGCCGTATGTCCATTCATTAAATAACGGCCTGGCATAGAGCGGATTGCGCCTAATGTTTTGGCATTGGTTGAGAGTTTTAAATGTAGATTCGGGTTTGCGTTGTGAATAAGCGTTCTTAATGAAGAAGTCGGTAAACCAATTGTCGTGACATGGTTTAGGTCAATACCGTCGTACTTATTTTCATCAAACTTTAAATAGCGATGTTGAGTCTCTAACAAAGGTAGGGCTAAGTAATCATCTGAAAGCTGAGCCATTTTGTCAGAAATAAGACGTTCCTCAACTTCTGATAACAGAAGCTCTTTGTGAGGAATCGACTTCATATTGTTGATCACGTCATCTTTCTTAAATGCCCACCAATACACCTCAATTTCTTTTTGAGTTGTGAGTGGGGCAAGTTCACCTTTTGAGTGAGCGAACGGATGAAATGGACGATCAGCTACCAGTGATAGCAATTCACTGGTCATTAAAGGTGAAGAAAATGAAAGGGCTGACTGTAAAATTTGAGGAATTTTTTCAGCCGTTACTAAGTTATCTAGCCAATAATTAATCGCTTTTTGATGGTGTGGTGAAGGCCACCAAGTTGCTTGGGTTAAATAGTTAAAAACTTCAGAAATAGAAATTTTAGAAGTTGTATTGCTCAATAGGTTATGAAGCAAAACTTCGGGTTGGGTAACATAGAAAGGATTTACACCATCTACTTTTAAACAGCTGAAATAGAGTTCCAACTCATCATTGAGAGTAATTGCCAGATAAGGCTTTTTATAGGAAATATGATCTCTAAAATCTCCATAATTCTCCATGTAGAGTGCATCTATCGTTTTTTGTAGTTGTGCTGTGTAAATCCGATCTAACATTTTAGTTATTCCTATTCTTATAAAAGCGGTAGAACCGTGCCAACGTTTTGTTCTTGTGCAGCATTGAAGAACCATTTAGCGCAGACAATGTCATCAATCGCCATGCCCATTGGGTTGAGCAAAATGATTTCATCTTCGCGTTCGCGGCCGTTTTTATGACCAATAATGATGTCGCCAAGTTCAGCATGTAGTTTTTCACGGCTGAATAAGCCATCCTCTACCAGCACGTTGATGACTTTCTTCTCTCGGTTTGATTGGTCCCAGTCATCTACAATCACTTTGTCGACTTTTAAGAAGACTTCAGGCTCGATATCCATAATTGAAATATTTGAAACAAAGCAGCCTTTTTTAAGCCACTCAAATGGAATGTAAGGTTTATCTGAGACTGTGCAGGTAATAAGGACGTCAGCTTGCTGAATCGCAGACTTAGCACTGTCATGAATTTCAATTTCTAGATGTGGATATTCTGATAAGAACAATGCTTTGAGTTTTTCAGCTGCTTCAGGGTTTACATCAAATAAATGTACTTTTTTCACTTGAGCATATTGTTCAAGCACAGTTTTAATTTGCATTTGAGCAATTGGACCGCAGCCAATTACAGTAATGTCTGAAAAGTCTTTTTTCGCTAGATATTTAATCGAAACACCAGTAATTGCTGCAGTTCGCATGGCACTGATGAGGCTGCCTTCCATCACTGCAACTGGATAATTTGTTTCTGAGTCATTTAAAACAATCAGTGCGCTGGCACGCGGAATATTGAATTTTTTAGGGTTATGTTGTCTTGAACCAATCCATTTGATTCCAGCAATCGGGTCGTTGCCGCCTAAATAACAAGGCATTGCGATAATACGGTCGGCAATATGGTCTGCACCTTGCCAGCGAAGATAAGGTTTTAAAGGTTGAACAAACTGTTTATTTGCATGCAGAGTTAAACCTTCAGTAATCGCTTCAATAAATGAATTACTATGATTTGCGCCAAGATTTAATAAATCTGATTGACTTAAGTAGCGAAGGGTAGCCAAATTGCTCATGAATATTTCCTAAGGAGAAGGTTAAACAGCATTTTGTAAAGTAAGGTTTTCTTGACGTCGTACGTTTCGATTGAAGTGACGCTTCTTGATCATTTCGAACCATTCATCTTCATAAACAAGATCGAGATAACGATCGCCGCGATCGGGCAACAGTGTTAAGACGCACGATCCATCAGGAATGGTTGGAATCAGTTTTTTGATGGCTGAAATTGATGAGCCACTTGAACCGCCAGCAAAGATTCCTTCGTGTTCAAGAAGTTCTCTGCAACCGAGTGCCGACTCATAGTCATCTACATAAATGACATCATCAATTTCATCGGGGGAGAGTAGCGGTGGGACAGTACTTGCCCCAATCCCGGGAATTTCGCGTGGACCAGATGTACCACCGAACAACACAGAGCCGACGATATCGACTGCGATCACTTTTAATTCTGGAAATCTTTCTTTAAGGCGACGAGATACGCCCATAATCGTGCCAGAGGTACTTGCCCCAATCACGAGGTAGTCAATCTTGCGATCAATTTGATTTAGGATTTCTTCTGCTTCTCCAAAATAATGGCTTTTCCAGTTATTTGGGTTTGCATACTGATTAATCCAAACAGCATTTGGAAGCTGTTGGCAGAGTCGTTTTACAGTGTCAATTCTGGTTTTTAAATAACCGCCGTTTTGATCTTTTTCAGAGACCATTTCGATATTGGCCTTGTAGAGCTTCAACATTTGTAAGTTTGCTGAGGCAATTTTCGGGTCAATAACGGCAGTAAATTTTAATCCATATATTTTGCAAGCCATTGCAAGCGCAATCGCTAAGTTCCCTGATGAACTTTCAACAATATGACTATCTTTATTAATCACTCCAGATTTCAGGCCTTCCTGTAGCATGAATAATGCCGGACGGTCTTTAATACTTCCTCCTGGGTTTAACAATTCCATTTTCGCAATCACTGAGATCGATTGATGCGTGAATAGCCTTGATAATTGTAGTAGTGGCGTTTTACCTATGCAGTCGAGAATATTTTCATGGATCATGGTAGATCTTCTCAGGTTTTTATGTGGTGTGAATGATAATGATTATTAATTTAATTATTATTACCATTTGTGCCATGATTGTTGCGGTTTGTAACTAAAAACAGGAGGGACTTAGAGGATTTTTCACTAATTTTTTTTATCTAATTATTTGAATCGTAATATTTAAGTTTTACAAAAGGATTAATAAATAAATCTTTTTAAATATAATGACATAGGCAATAAATTACTTTAGAACTAAAAAAATTAATTTAATTAAGACAGATGCGAGAAATTCTTTTGAAGAAATAAAATGAAATTTATGACCTCATCCGCGTAATTGATGCATCACTATTCTGTCTTGAGCATGGGTAGATTTAAGGCTTAAAGAAGAGATAAATATTTAAAGACTGACTTAAGATGCTTTGAATAATGAACTGAAATTGATCAAGTGGCAGTTATTGATATGAAAATGTCTGAAAATGATACGCTTAGATAGATATGATCATTTCCATAAGCGCTATATTTTCAATGGATCAGTTGAGCCTAGAAAATATAGTAATGCGTGTTTCGCATTTTGTCTTATGGGTCTTTCAAGCTGTCTTTGTCATAAAAGACAGCTTTTTTTATGGCGATTTGATAAGTAGAAAAGTTATGAACGATAGCGTTGTTTAGCTTGTTCATAAGCCTCAAGATTAATGCATTGAGCACCCAAGCTTGTGATTTGTGCTTGGTCGAGTTGAAGTTCATCCCATTTTTGCATTTGCTCGAGCAGCCAATAAAAGTCTTCTACTTTTGGAAGTGCACTTTCTTTTACTAAATGACGGACAATATCCTGAATCATATAGTATTTGTCGACATGTACTTCTTCTGAACAATGGAAGCGCACAATTCCAAACTCAACTAATAATTTTAAAATTGGAGCAAAATCGTCTAACTCACTCAATTCTTGTTGGGCTTTCATAATTGCCGTGGTGAGTGCAACTAGTGTTTGTGGATGCTGTTCAGCCCATTCTTGAGTTACGGCTAGAACCTTATCAGCCACACGAGGAATAATGTTTTGACTTGAGCAAATCATTTTACTTAAGCCTAAAAGCTCGCCTTGAGTATTCCAAGGTTCTCCTACACAAAAACCATCAATCACATGTTTGTCCAATGCTTCGACCATATAAGGTGGCGGTAATGTTTTAAGCTGGATAGATTGTGCAAGTTCAGGGTTTGCTAAAGCGAGCCACTCTCTTAAACAATAATGGTGAATAGAATGCTTAAATACATGTGCTAAGGAAAGAGAATGTCCTTGTTCAAGATAGCTTGCCACTTTTTGCGCTGTTACTTGGGCCGTATCATTTTTTTGAATTGAAAGTTGATGAGTAAGTTTTTGACTTAAGCTAATGAAAGCACGGTTTTCACTTAAAACCAGTGATGTTTGCAGTGGCGTGCCAATTTGATCTGTGCCGACAGCCGCCGCAGGTAACATTGCAGATAAGCAATGCGCTGCATCTAATAGACCAAAAGCAAGACGGTCTCGAAGACTTGCCCAAGATGCTTCTTTAACTAAAGTGACATCTAAACCCACCTCTTCAAAGAAGCCTCTTTGTTTTGCCCAAAGCAATGCAAGACAATCAAGCAAAGGAATATAGCCGAGTTGTAATTGAGTCTTTTCTAATGTGCTCATTTATTCATCCTTTAGTTGATTGTTGAGTAATTTTTGGGCATCAAGTAACCGCCGTGCCATTTCTCCAATCGTTATACGGTGACTCATGGCATTTTTTCTGAGAAGTTGGAAAGCTGTATCTTCCGGCAGACCGTGGAGTTGCATGAGTAACACTTTGGCCTTTTCAACATCTTTACGATCAGCCAGTTTTGTTTGAGCCTCTTTTAAATCACCTTCGAGTTTTTTGTGTTTTTTATATTGCTCAATCGAGATTTCTAAAATGGTATGTAAGCGGGCAGGATCTATGCCATCTACAATATAAGCTGTTACTCCCGCATCGATGGCTTGTTTGATGGTGTCTTTATCTGAATTTTTAGTGAACAGGACAGTCGGTAGATCATAGCTACTCACACAACTTTCAATAATGTCACGATGAGGATGATCCATATCGAGCAAGATCACATCGGCTTGTAAATGCTCGAGACGAAAAATATTTAAATGGTCCAAAGTAAGGCAAGCGACCACTTCAAAATCATTTTCAAGCAGACTTTTTCTTATATAGTCTGCTCGCGCATGATCATCATCAATAAGGGCTATTTTGAGTTTTGGCATAAGTTCAGAAAATCAGGCTAAGAAAATGCGCCAATTCGACGCGTTTTTTGTTATGAGGTTTTAAGCAAGATTAGTGCCATCCAAAACTAAACAAAAAATCCAGTTTAAGTGGTATTTCAGCGAGCTAAAGAATTAATGTGGTCAGTCTTGGTGCAAAAACACGATTCATTTTGTGGCAAGACATATTTTTATCTTAACCATTTAAGTGTACAGCGATGGGGCAAATAGAATAAGACATTATTTTTATAAGATAGCTAGGTGAATTATATCTATTTGAAATTAAATATAAAAAAATTAATAAATTAAATTTATATAAGAATTGGCATGCAAAATGCTTACTTAATTACAGGTCGAAGACGACCATAAGTTTTAAAGACGGCCAACGATGTCCGTTCTGATCGAATTTGTGAGTGCAACTGTGCACACAAAGAATTTACGTTCAGTCGGAGTGAAGGCCATGTCTTTATTTTTATTGCATAAAAAAGTTACATCTGAATTATCTAATTTTTCAGTTCCAGCGATGCGAGCCTTCTCTATGAGGGGGCTCGCTTTTTTTATTTCTTTTTATGACTTTGCTGTGCATTGGGTGTCATTAATGAGTGGGAAAAATGGATTCCAAGCAGCTACATGCTTTGTGAGATTGATTCGCTTCTCTGTAGAACACAAGGCAAAAAAACAACGTCTATTTGAGAACGCAATAACGCAGCTTAAAAGCAACGTGATTTGAGGAGAAACACTATGAAATTGGTAATGATTGGTCATGGTATGGTGGGCCACAAATTCATCGAAGCCATTTTAGAAAAAGCAGATGATGAACTGGAAATCACGATTCTCGCGGAAGAACCTCGTATCGCGTATGACCGTGTACATTTGACAGAATATTTCTCTGGGAAATCAGCAAAAGATTTATCTTTAGCACGTTTTGACTTTGCTGATGCTCATGGCATTGACTTACGTCTAAATACAAAAGCAACTGCAATTGATACAGCTGCACAAACAGTCACAACCAATCATGGTGATGTCATCAGCTATGACAAATTGGTGTTGGCAACTGGTTCGTATGCATTCGTTCCACCAATTCCGGGTAATGACCGTGAAAACTGCTTCGTTTACCGTACGATTGAAGACTTAGACGCGATTCGTGCAGCGAGTCTTAATGCAAAAACAGGTGTAGTCATTGGTGGTGGTTTACTTGGACTTGAAGCTGCAAAAGCTTTACGTGATTTAGATCTAGAAACGCACGTTGTTGAGTTTGCGCCACGTTTAATGGCAGTTCAAATTGATGATTTGGGCGGTAAAGTTTTACGCCGTAAAATTGAAGACCTTGGTGTAAAAGTTCATACACAAAAAGCGACACAATCTATCGAATGTGGCAACAGCACTACACATGTAATGAAATTTGCAGATGGTAGCGAGCTTGAAGCAGATGTCATTTTATTCTCTGCGGGGATCCGTCCACGTGATGAACTTGCACGTAACAGTGGTCTCGCGATTGGTGAGCGTGGCGGTATTGTCATTAATGATTACTGCCAAACTTCAGATAACAATATTTATGCCATTGGTGAATGTGCGCTTTGGCAAAATAAAATTTATGGTTTGGTTGCACCGGGCTATGACATGGCGCGTATTGCAGCAAAACACATTTTAGATGAAGAGTGTAATTGCTTCGCTGGTGCAGACATGAGCACCAAGTTGAAGTTGATGGGGGTGGACGTTGCTTCTGTAGGTGATGCACATGCCATGACTCCGGGAGCATTAAGCTATTTCTATGCAGATGAGCATGCACTGGTTTATAAAAAGATTGTTGTAAATGCAGATAAAACCAAATTGCTGGGCGCGGTTTTGGTGGGCGATGCGAAAGAGTACAATGACCTTTTACAAATGATGTTAAACGGTCTGGCTTTACCTGAAGTACCTGAAAGCTTGATCATGCCGGGCTTTGAACAATCAGCAGGTAAGTCTGGTGGTAGCGGAGTCGATTTGCTGCCAGACAGCGCGACCATTTGTTCATGTAATAACGTATCAAAAGCGGACATCTGCCAAGCAATTAGCGATGGTTCGACCTCTTTAGGTGCATTAAAGAAATGCACCAAAGCAGCAACAGCATGTGGTGGCTGTGCACCATTAGTGACACAAGTGTTGAAGTCAGAGTTGCAACGTCAAGGTGTGACTGTAAATAACCACATTTGCGAACACTTCCCGTACTCGCGTCAAGAGTTGTATCACTTGGTTCGTGTCAATGAAATCAAAACTTTTGATGATTTGATTCATCAACATGGTCATGGTCTAGGATGCGATATATGTAAACCTGCTGCCGCAAATATTCTGGCATCTTGCTGGAATGATTTCGTACTTGAGCCAAGTCATGCAGGCTTACAAGACAGTAATGACTACTATTTGGGTAACATCCAAAAAGACGGTTCTTACTCGGTTGTACCGCGTATGGCAGGTGGTGAGGTGACTCCAGATGGTTTAATCGCGATTGGTCAAATTGCGAAGAAATATAACTTGTACACCAAAATTACTGGCGGTCAACGTGTTGACATGTTCGGGGCGCAAGTTCATGAGCTTCCATTCATTTGGGAAGAGCTGAATGCTGCTGGTTTCGAGTCTGGTCATGCTTACGGTAAATCATTGCGTACCGTGAAATCATGTGTGGGAAGTACTTGGTGCCGTTACGGTGTAGACAACTCGGTTGGTTTAGCGATTGAGCTTGAAAACCGCTACAAAGGTTTACGTTCACCACATAAATTAAAAATGGCAGTGTCTGGCTGTACTCGTGAGTGTGCGGAAGCGCAAGGTAAAGACGTGGGTATTATCGCGACCGAAAAAGGTTGGAACCTTTATGTCTGTGGTAACGGTGGTATGAAACCACGTCATGCAGAGTTACTTGCATCTGACCTTGATAAAGCAACGCTCATCCGTTACATCGACCGTTTCTATATGTTCTACATCCAAACAGCAGACCGTTTACAACGTACGAGTGTATGGCGCGACAACATGGAAGGCGGCTTAGATTACCTTAAATCTGTAGTGGTGGATGATTCACTTGGTTTGGCTGCCGAGCTTGAGCGCCGTATGGAACACATCATTGGCACATATCAAGACGAATGGCGTACTGCGGTGGAAAATCCTGAAGTTCGTAAACGCTTCCAAACGTATATCAATGCAGGAGCAAATGAACAGGCCGATCCACACATTCAATTTACAACTGAACGTGGTCAAATTCGCCCATTAACTGAAGCTGAACGTTCAGAAGACCGTATTCCAATGGTTGAAGCATAAAGGAGAGTTTCTATGAATATTGTACAAGACAAAAATATGCTTCCTGATGATCAATGGATTGATGTGTGTGCACTCGATGATTTAACCCCAAACACTGGCGCGGGTGCGCTAGTGGGTGGACAAGCGGTAGCAATTTTTCGTGTAGGACATGAAAAACGTGTTTACGTGCTGAGTAATAAAGATCCGTTTAGCCAAGCGAATGTGATGAGCCGCGGCATTATTGGAGATTTACAAGGCGAACGCGTCGTTGCATCGCCAATCTATAAACAACATTTTAGTTTGGCAACGGGCCGTTGTTTAGAAGATAAAGACCAAAAATTGGCGGTTTACCCGAGCAAAATTGTTGATGGCCGTGTTTGGGTCAATGCGGTGCCGCAAAAAACTTATATTACCAATACAGGTGTATCACAAGACAAACTTAAACTGGTGCTGATCGGAAATGGTTTGGCAGGGATGCGTTGTCTAGAAGATTTACTTGATATGGCGCCAGATCGTTATGAAGTTACGGTGATTGGTGAAGAACCATGGGGGAACTATAACCGTATTATGTTGTCTCCGGTTTTATCGGGTGAAAAAACCATTGAAGACATTATGTTGCATCCACCAAAGTGGTATGACGATAAAGGCATTAAATTTATTGCCGGTGATAAAGCCGTAAAAATTGATCGCCCACGTAAAGTGGTTTACACCGAAAAAGGTCAGACAGTTGATTATGATCGTTTGATTCTGGCAACAGGTTCGGCGCCATTTATTCCACCAGTTCAAGGTGTTGACTTAAAGGGTGTGTTAACTTTCCGCGATATTTATGACGTCAACACCATGATTGAATACTGCGATTCAAAAACCAATGCAGTGGTGATTGGTGGCGGTTTACTCGGTTTAGAAGCGGCGTATGGTTTAAAACAACGCGGTATGAATGTCACAGTATTGCATTTGATGGACCGTATTATGGAACGTCAACTTGATGGACGTGCGAGTCAATTACTTCGTCATAGCATTGAGCAAAAAGGCATTCATATTATTACCGAAGCCAATACAGAGGCGTTAATTGGTGATGAAAATGGTCATGTCAAACAAATCCGTTTGAAAGATGGCACGGTCTTAGATGCTGACCTTGTGGTATTTGCTGTGGGCATTCGTCCAAATATTGCTTTGGCACAAAGTGCTGGTTTACGTTGCAATCGCGGTGTATTGGTGAATGACACCATGCAAACGTTTGATCCAAGTATTTACGCGGTGGGTGAATGTATCGAACACCGTGGTCAAACTTTTGGTTTGGTTGAGCCACTATGGGGGCAAGCTTTTATTTGCGCGACCCATCTGGCTGAACACGGCAGCTTAACTTTTAAAGCACCCACTGTGCCGACTCAGTTAAAAGTCAGTGGTGTCGATGTATTCTCGGCTGGTAATTTTGAGCCGAAAGATGATTATGAAGACATTATCCTGAACGATGAAAAACGCCAGATTTATAAGCGTATTATCATTCAAAGCGATCGAGTAATCGGTGCAGTATTGTTTGGTGATACTGAAGATGGCATGTGGTATGCAGAGTTAATTGCAGACCAAACACCTGTTTCTTCATTTAGAAATAAGCTGCTATTTGGTCGAGATTTTGCATTAAAAAATGCAGGCTAAATAGGGAAAGGAGCAGTTATGAATAGTATTCCAAGCGTTGAAATCGATAGCTCCGACCATGTTGCAGTTGCAAAAAACACTAAAACAACATGTCCATATTGCGGTGTAGGTTGTGGTGTTAGCGTAAACGTCCAACAAAAACCGCAAGGACCTCTAGTACAAGTTGAGGGGGATGCCGAGCATCCTTCCAACTTTGGACGCTTATGTATTAAAGGTAGCCTACTCGCGGATACTTTAGGGTTAGAAACACGTGTTTTACAACCAATGATGGGGCGCAAAGCTGATCGGGTAGTAACGACATGGGATGCGGCAATCAATAAACTTGCCGATAAATTCCAATCTTGTATCGATCAATATGGTCGTGACAGCATTGCATTTTATGTTTCAGGTCAGCTTTTGACTGAAGACTATTATGTGGTGAATAAGTTTGTAAAAGGCTATTTAGGCACTGCAAATATCGATACCAACTCACGCCTTTGCATGTCATCTGCGGTGGCAGGTCACAAACGTAGTTTCGGTGAAGATATTGTGCCTGCAAGTTATGAAGATTTTGAACATGCAGACATGGTGGTTTTGGTTGGTTCCAATACCGCATGGTGCCATCCTGTGCTGTATCAGCGGATTATGCAGGCTAAAAGCCACAATCCCGATATGTTTGTTGTAGTGATTGATCCACGTTTTACCAGTACTTGTGAGCAAGCGGATTTACATTTACCGATTTTACCGGGCCAAGATGTCGCATTGTTTAACGGTCTATTCCAATATCTATATCAAAATGGTCATGCCGATCAGGCTTTTGTTGATGTTTATACCGAAGGTCTGCAAGATGTTTTGGCAAGCAGCCAGCCAGAAACTGATATTCAATATGTGGCAAAGCGTACGGGAATTGCACTCGATAAATTACAGCAGTTCTTTGAGAAATTTGCGCAGACTGAAAAGGTAATCACGCTATTTTCAATGGGTGTGAATCAATCAAGTCAGGGCGTAAATAAGGCCAACAGCATTATTAATTGTCACTTACTAACAGGCAAAATTGGTAAGCTCGGCGCCGCACCATTTTCAATGACAGGCCAACCCAATGCGATGGGTGGTCGAGAAGTGGGTGGCTTAGCCAATATGCTAGCGGCACACATGGACTTAGATAATCCATCACATCAAAAAGTAGTGCAAACTTTTTGGGATAGCCCATTTATTGCAAATCAAGCGGGCTTAAAAGCAGTTGATTTATTTAATGCGGTTGAAGCTGGAAAAATTAAAGCGATCTGGATTATGGCAACCAATCCGGTGGTGAGTTTGCCAGATGCCGATCAAGTTAAACGTGCTTTAGAGAAGTGCGAGTTAGTCGTCGTGTCAGATATCTGTGCCGATACCGATACTACAGCTTACGCCGATATTTTGCTTCCAGCTTTAGGTTGGGGTGAAAAAGATGGCACAGTGACGAACTCTGAGCGCCGTATTTCACGTCAACGTGCTTTCTTACCTGCACCGGGTGAAGCAAAGGCGGATTGGTGGTCAGTGAGTCAAGTTGCGAAAAAATTAGGCTTTAAAGGTTTTGACTTTGCGAGTGCAAGTGACATCTTCAATGAGCATGCTGCGCTATCTGCACAAGACAATGCAGACATGGATATGCGAGAAGAGAGTAATAATTTTCGTTATTTCAACCTGAAAGGTTTAATGAACCTAACTAATGCTGAGTACGATGCTCTACAACCAATGCAATGGCCAGTATGGGATAAAACCCAAGACGCTAAAGCCGTTCAACAACTGTTTGGCAATGGCCAGTTTAGTCATAAAAATGCCAAGGCAAAATTGATTCCGACTGTTGCGATTGATCCGGTACATGCAGTTTCAGAAGATTATCCGCTCATTTTGAACACGGGACGTATTCGTGATCAATGGCACACCATGACGCGTACTGGTTTGTCACCAAATTTGACCAGTCACCGCGCTGAACCATTCTGTGAGATTCATCCAAATGATGCCTTAAAGTTTGGTGTACGTGATCAAGGTTTAGTAGAAGTTCGTTCGAAATGGGGCAGTTGTGTACTACGTGTGACCTTCTCATCGGGTGTCCGTCGTGGGCAAATTTTTGCACCGATTCACTGGACTGAACAGGTTGCATCCGACGCCCGCATTGGTAAAGTCGTTAATCCAGAAGTTGATGCAATTTCAGGTGAACCTGAGTTCAAACATACGCCTGTAATCATTCAGCCGTTCTATACCACTTGGCAGGGCGTGCTCTATATTCGTGAAGGATATGATTCGCATATTCAAGAATCGCTACATCACTGTGCATGGTGGACCAAAGTCAAAATGGTGAAAACCAATCGTTATGAACTTGCAGACCGCCAAACTTTTCATGATACTCAAAAGAATCTGAAAAGCTTTTTACCATTTGCCGATGAAACCTTTGAATGGTTAAGCATAGAAGATATCTCTTCACAACTGAGCCATAGCGTTATTTTGAAAGATGGCATTGTAATTGCAAGTCTATATATTGCACCGCCAGATTTATTGCCAGACCGTGATTGGGTAGCGAGTCTGTTTAAACGAGAACGTTTGAGCGCCTTGCACCGAAAAGCTTTACTAGCGGGTATGCCAATGTCGGCTACTAATAATGATGGGCCTTTAGTGTGTAGTTGTTTTAAAGTAGGTAAGAATAAAATTATCGACGTCATAAAAACACAAAACATTACCCATGAAAAACAGGTTACTGCATGTTTAAAAGCAGGTGGGAACTGTGGTTCATGTTTACCTGAGATTCGTGGCTTGATTAAAGCTTGCCAACAAGAGGTGGAAGTGTGAATAAGGGATATCCCGTAACTGATCTGGTCATTTTGGCGGGTGGACAAGCCCGCCGTATGAATGGTTTAAATAAGCTGTTGCAGCAATTTGATGGCGATACGCAACTATCCAAAATTCATCAAAAACTAAAGTCATCTGTATCTGAAATTTGGGTAAATAGTCATCGTGATTATTCGATTTATCAAAGTATTGTGCCTGATATTAAGTGTTTTCAAGATGATGCTTCTGGTTTTTTCGGCCCGCTTATGGGTATGAAAAGCGCATGGTCACATGTAAAAGCAGATTATGTTTTGTGTGTTCCCTGTGATGTGACGTATATACCTACGCAAGTCGTTGCGAAATTACATAGCGCACTACGCAAAAATAAACAAGCTCAGGCAGCCTATGTTTCAATTAATGGAGATGCTTTATATCCATTTTGCTTATTAAAGCGTGAAAGCCTGATTACGGTACGAGAGCAAATTGACAAACAACGATTAAGTTTGAAAGAGTGCTTTAAACTTTTACATGCACAAGTCGCCGTATTTCAAAAACAAAACTTATTTTTTCATAGCATTAACTCTCTGGATGAGCTTCAACAATATAAACAAATCAATGCTTTTAAAGAGATATTTACCGCGAGTTAAACATTAGATTCTATTAATTTACAAACTAAAGTGATGTTATAAACAAATTTAAAATGATGCGTTCTTGACTATCTAATATATAAGTTCTATTTTGGAACCTGTTGTTTTAATTCTAGCTAGATGTATAAAAATAAACGGAGCCAGAAAAATGATGGACGCAGCTCAGCAAAGTAAAACAGATGTAACCGCATGTATCTTATGTTCTAGAAACTGCGGTTTGAGCGTAGAAATTAAAGATAATCAGTTTGTCAAAATTAAAGGCAATCCTGAACATCCATTTTCTCAAGGCTACATTTGCCAAAAAGCCGCAAGATTACAGCACTACCAGCAACACGCAGATCGTTTGACCACACCTTTAAAACGCCAACCAAATGGTTCATTTAAAGAAATTAGTTGGGATGTGGCGATACAAGAAATTGCTGATCGATTAGTGCAGATTAGAGATGATTTTGGCGGAACTGCTTTTGCTTCGGTTGGGGGCGGTGGTCAAGGCAATCATCTTGGTGCAGCGTATGGTCGACAACTTTTGCTGGCCATGAAAAGTTATTATGCATACAACTCACTTGCCCAAGAAAAAACGGGTGATTTCTGGCTGAATGGTCGTTTGTTCGGTAGTCAGGCTTGCCATACCACAGAAGATGTTGAACATGCCGACTATGTACTTTTCATTGGAACAAATCCTTTTCAGGCCCATGGCATTCCCAACGCCCGAGACACGCTAAAACATATTAAGAAAGATCCGAACCGAACTATGGTGGTGTTTGACCCGCGTGTTACCGAAACAGCCAAACAAGCAGATATCCATGTGCAATTAAAACCAGGGACAGATGCTTTTTTAATGTCAGCCATGATTGCGATCATTATTAAAGAAAAGCTTTATGACGAAGCATTTATTGAGCAGCATACGCACGGTTTTGAAGACGTAAAAACAGCATTTAGTCGAGTTCCAATTGAAGACTATATTGCTAAAGCTGATGTTCCAGTCGATTTGATTTACCAAGTCGTTCGAGATTTTGCCAAGGCGAAAAAAGGCTGTATACGTATTGATTTAGGCATTCAACATACTTTAAATACTACATTAAACGGATATTTAGAAAAACTACTGTACTTACTGACTGGAAACTTTGGAAAGCAAGGTACCAATAATCTGCATACTATGTTTATTCCAATCTTAAGCGATACAGATGAAAGAAAGCCGAAATATCGACGTAGTGTTTACCATAAAATGTTCCCGATTTCCGGGTTTTTCCCGCCTAATATTTTACCCGATGAAATCTTAAAAGCAGGGGAAAAGCGAATTCGCGCAGTTTTTGTAGATAGCTGTAATCCGTTATTAACTTATCCTGATACACCAGCTTATGAGGAAGCATTTAAAGCATTAGATTTGTTGGTGGTAGTTGATGTTGCGATGACAGAAACCGCGAGACTCGCCGACTATATTTTGCCTGCTCATACTCAGTTTGAAAAATGGGAATTTACTGGTTTTAACTTGGAATTTCCTAAGAATGGTTTTCACCTGCGTCATCCCGTATTGGCTGCTCAAGCAAACACTTTACCGGAAGCCGAAATTTATACTCGATTACTTGAAGCCATGCAGGTGATTCCAAAACGCTTTCCAATTTTAGAAAAAATAGTTTCAGTCGACTCGAAAAAAATAGCTTATTTACCGTATTTGTCGGCATTGGGACTCACTTTTGCACGACACAAAAAATATATTCCTTTTGCAGCTTCAATTATCTATCGTACTTTAGGTAAGCAGTTAGAAAAATCAGCTGGTTCAGTAGCTTTTTTATTGCCGCTGTCTATTCAATATGCTGTGTTACACACCAAAGCGGTACGTCGTGCAGGTTATAAGGGTAATCCGTTAACACAAGGTGTCAAACTATTTGAGCAAATATTAAAGCAACGTTCAGGTATGGTTTTATCGCAACATGAATATGACGAAGTCTGGAAACTGGTGGCTTATAAAGATAAGAAAATACGTCTAGCGATTCCCGAGATGTTAAGTGAGCTCGCAAGCTTGAAAAGCCATAACGTTAATATAGAAGAGTTTCCTTTTATCCTCTTATCAGGTGAGCGACGTAGTTATAACGCCAACCAAATTTACCGTGACCCAGCATGGCGAAAAGTAGATGCTGAAGGAGCTTTACGAATTCTTCCTGAAGATGCAGAAGCCTTAAGTGTAGCTGTGGGTGATCAAATCAAATGTATCTCACAACATGGAGAAATTCAGGTTACTGTAGATTTTGATGAGGGAATGCGAAAAGGAGTTGTTTCGCTTCCACATGGTTATGGCATGCGCTTTCAAGGTGGGGAACCTATTGGACCACAATTAAACATGCTCATTTCTGGTGAGCATTGTGACCCTTTATCTAAAACACCGTACCATAAATATGTACCCATCCGTTTAGAAAAGTGCTAGAAATAAAGTAGGGCATATAAAAGGTTGACGCCGCACTGATTTTGTAAAGCTTTAAAGTTTGAACTAAAACGATACGGCCGAAATTTCAAATACAACCCAAAAAGTTATGGATGATAAATAGAATTGGAACAAATTTTGCAATAAAGATCAAAGCACTACTAAGGCGCAATTTTAAAAGTTTAATTGCTCTTAATGAGTGCTTGCAATATTTGAACTGTTCTCGATATGAGTGCAAATAATGAAACAATATCACTCTGAAACTGCGCCAATGCTTTTGCAAGATCAATATGGGCGTATCAAGCGAAAGTTACGTATTTCAGTAACTGATCGCTGTAATTTTAAGTGTGTGTATTGCATGCCTGAACATCCTGAATGGCTAAATAAACAAGATTTGCTTAGTTTTGAGGCGCTCTTTCAGTTTTGCAGTTTTATGGTGCAACAAGGTATTGAAAGCATCCGTATTACGGGTGGTGAACCATTAATGCGTCAAGGTATTGTTCATTTCGTTCGCGATTTACAAGCTTTAAAAGCATTAGGTTTAAAACGTATTTCAATGACCACCAATGGACATTATCTTGCAAAATACGCTCAGCAATTAAAAGATGCTGGTCTAGATGATTTAAATATTAGTCTAGATAGCCTAGATCCGATTCAATTTAAAGAGCTCACTAAGAAAAAGTTAGAACCAGTTCTTGAGGGTATTCAAGCTGCAAAAGATGCAGGGCTACCTTTTAAAATTAACTGCGTGTTAATGAAAGATAAAAATGAGGATCAAATCCTACCGATGGTGAAATGGTCTATCGCCAATCATATTCCGCTACGTTTTATTGAATTCATGCCACTTGATGGTGATGCACTTTGGTCAAATAAAGATGTGGTGAGTGAAGCCGAAATTTTACAGGCGTTGCAACCACATTATTCAGTACAAGTGATTGAGCAGCAACATGAGCCAGCACGCCAATATCTACTTAACAATAGTTACGCGCTAGGCATCATTTCTACCATTACTCACTCATTTTGCCACCAATGTGACCGTATACGACTAACGGCACAAGGTGAACTCTATAACTGTCTCTTTGCCCCGCAGGGTTTAAATATTAAGCCACAGCTTCAAACGCTGGTAAGTAAACAACGTACACCGGAATACGACATGTATATCCAAAATTTAAAGAATTTGCTCCATCCTTATATTTGGCATAAAGCTAAAGGCTTTCATGCCTTACAACATCAACAAACCCGTAAAATCAGTATGCATATGCTTGGGGGATAAATGCAGCAATCTATCCAAATTAAAATCGAATCATTTGGTGCAATTGAAAAATTGCTTCCACAAAATCTTTCGTTAGTTTTCCCCACCGATATTTTAGTTAAAGATGTCTTAAATGAAATTGTTTCGTTGCATCCAGAATGTACACAGGCCATGGAAAAATGTGCATGCGCTATTGGCGATAATGTCATAACAAGACAATCGGCCTTAAGTGAGCCGTGTACTTTGGTTTTATTATCACCAGTTGCAGGAGGCTAAGCTATGCGAGATTTTGCACGTATTCAAGAGCAGGTTTTAAGCTTAGATACTTTTGATCCTATTGAATCTTTTCCAGAATGCGGTGGAATTGATATTTTTATGGGTACAGTTCGTAATCACCATGAAGGTAAAGCGGTTAAGGCGTTGAAATATACCTCTTATAAACCGCTTTCTGAAAAAATGATACGTGAAATTGAACTGGAAATTGAGAAAAAGTATCAGGTATCTTATGTGCGAGTGGTTCATCGGATTGGGCATCTAGATGTCGGTGAAACAGCAATCATTGCAATTGCTTATGCAGCCCATCGCCGTGAAGCTTTTCAAGCATGCGAAGAAGCGGTTGAGCGAGTAAAACATGAAGTGCCGGTGTTTAAAGAAGAGTTCTTTGCAGATGGTACGAGTCACTATGTAGAGGGTTGTTGTATTCGTAAGGATGCACCGCACGAACACAAACATCACCATCATGCCGGCCATGAACACTCACACTGAAATAAGCAAGACTAGGATAAATAATGAAAAACGTAGGAATGAAGCCGGAGAGTTATCGTGTTGCTGAAGCACAAGCAATTTTATATGCACCACCGCACTGTATTGAATTATTAAGACAGGGGAATACCGAAAAAGGGGATGCGTTAAAAACTGCACGTGTTGCAGGGATTTTGGCAGCAAAACGAACTGATGAGCTGATTCCTTTGTGTCATCCACTGCCGATTTATCGTGCAGATGTTGAATATGAACTAGAACATGATTTTGTAAAGATTATTACCGTGGTGGAAACCATTGGTCCAACTGGCGTAGAAATGGAAGCCTTAACGGCTGCAAGTCTTGCAGGGTTAACCATTTACGACATGTTAAAACCGCATTGTGAACCAGAAGAACTCTGGATGGATCAATGTAAATTGCTTAAGAAAAAAGGTGGCAAATCACACTTTAAGCGAGTTCTTCGTCAGCCTGTTTCGGCTGCGGTTATTGTGTTGTCGGACACCGTAGCAGCAGGTAGAAAGCCCGATACTGCCGGAAAATCTGTGGTTGAAACTTTAACAGAAGCAGGATTCGATCCAATCCATTACCAAATTTTGCCAGATGAAGCGGATACTTTAAAAAACTTAGTGCTTGAGTTGAGCAAATCATATGCTTGCATTATGACGGTTGGTGGGACAGGAATTGGTAAGCGTGACATTACAGTTGATACGCTAGAACCACTTTTAGAACGAAAGCTAGATGGCTTAATGGAAGCTGCTCGTTCATTTGGACAAAAACGCACGCCATACGCTGCAATGTCGCGTGGAGTAGCTGGTTTTATTGATCGTTCTTTAGTGGTGACTTTACCGGGAAGCCGTGGTGGAGCAAGCGAATCAATGGCTGCTATTTTACCTGCCTTAGTCCATATTTTTGATGTTTGCCGTGATCTACCACATCCGGGAGGCTATGAGTAATGACTGGTTGTGGTGCAGAACGTGGATTGATTAGCGTAGATGAAGCAATTGAGCTGATTAGTAACCGACCTAAAAAATTAGGTTCAATTCAGCAACCTCTTCAAAATAGCCTAAGTGGGTATCTTGCTAAAGAAATTTATTCAGAAATTAACCTACCAAGCTTTTCTCAAAGTGCTGTGGATGGCTATGCACTTTGTTGTCATGCCGAAGATTTAAATAATCAAAAGTTTCAGGTTACTGGTGAGATTCGTGCTGGAAGCGAAAGTCATGACATTTTGAGTGAAGGTCAAGCAATTCGTATATTTACGGGCGGCAAAATTCCTGAAGGGACAACGCATGTAGCTCGGCAAGAAATCGTATCGGTTGTTTCGCCTCAAGAAATTTCGTTAACTGAACATATTCGTCCTCAAGCTGATATTCGTTTTACTGGCGAAGAAATCCAGCAAGGGCAGTTACTTGCGCAAGTTGGACAATTTTTGAATATTGGAAGTTTGGCTGCCTTAAGTATGGCGGGTGTACAAACGGTTGACGTTTACCGTGCGCCGAAAGTAGCTGTTTTGATCACGGGTGATGAAGTTGCCGAAAAAGCAGAAGATCTAGCTGAAGGTAAAATCTTTGATGCAAATGGCCCATTACTAAAAGCTTGGTTTGAAGATTATGGTTTAGATATTGAACTCATTCATGTGGCAGATGAGGCAGAGCAAGTCACGCATTACTTTAATGAGTTAAAAGATAGCCATGATGTCATTATAACGACAGGTGGAGTCTCTGTAGGTGATTATGACTTTGTTCGGCCATGTGCTTTTGAAGTTGGTTTTGAACAGATTTTTTGGAAAGTAAAACAAAAGCCGGGCAAGCCACTTTTTTTTGCTGAATATTCTCATCCAGAAACAGATCACTACTGTTATTTACTGGGATTACCGGGTAATCCGGCTGCGGTCTATGTATCAATGCAAATTTACGGTAAAGCATTGCTTGATACTTTACAGGGAAACTCGGCAGGGCCGGAGTGGTTTAGTGCAATTTTAGATCATGATTTAAAAGAAGATGCGCGTGAACGTTTTCTAAGAATGCATGCTTATTTTGACAATGGACAACTTAAAGTTAAAAGTCTGACAAAACAGCAATCACACATGCTCAGTAATTTAATGCAGGCCAATTGTCTGGTGCGAATCCCAGCAAGTGTGAAACTAGAAGCAGGTCATATTTTGAAGGGTGTATTCATCTCAAATTAATGATGAATAATAATAGATATAACTCACTATACAATTGGGTGAGTTATATTTGTTAAGTGAATTTATATAATAGCTTTCTATTTTTTTATAATAAAAATTCTTTTATAAAGTTGATAAGAAGTTATTTTTATAATGAATCTTGCATAACTCGTAGTAAGTGGTTTAGGGTATAAACAATAGGGCCATTAGGCTAGGAAATATCGAGGAACGCATAAAGATGAAATGGGATGACATCGGTGATCAACCTTGTTCGGTTGCTCGTATGCTATCAGTGATTGGCGATCGATGGACGATGCTAATATTACGTAATGCTTTTATGGGAATACGCCGTTTTGACGATTTTCAAAAGTCATTAGGTGTCACTCGTCATGTCCTTTCGGATCGTTTAAAGCGGTTGGTTGAATATGAAATTTTAGTCAAATCTCCTTATTTTGATCGTCAGGAACGCTTTGAATATAAATTGACTGATAAAGGTTTTGAACTTTATCCAATTATTTTATCTATGGCGAATTGGGCTGATAAATGGATGGATCAAGGTTTAGGCAAACCTTTAGAATATCGTCATAAAACTTGTGGTCATAAATTTGAACCAGTCATGGTATGTTCGGTTTGCCGTGAACCTTTACATGCAAAACAAGTTCAGGTTTCAGCTGGGCCGGGCTACTTTGCATATATGCAGCAAAAACAGAAACAAGCTTAATTTCTCTTATTGCCAACTAAGGCTCTTGTTGAATTGCATCAGCCAGAGTCTTATAGATATGGTCATGATTTGACTGTGTTACATTAAAGCGTATGAATTGACCAGCATTGGAAGCTTGGCTAAACGCGTTTCCTGGCGCAAGAATAACCTGATGATTAATACAATATTTTGCAATTTCTGAAGCTTCAACTCCCTTTGGCAAATGACACCAAACAAAAATTCCAGCTTGAGGCTTAATCCATGGTTTTATACCCAAAGGTTCTAACTGAGTAATGGTATCGTGCATCGCTTTTGCTAATCGGACCTTTAATAATTCTATATGTTTACGATAAGAACCATCTGTTAAAGCACTTAATAAAACTTCAGCTGATACACCATTGTGAGAAAAGCTTGTGGCAATTTTCAGGTCGGTGAGCTGATCAATCCATTCTGGTTTAGCAATGATATAACCACAACGAATAGATGCCGATAAAGTTTTAGAAAAACTCCCAATAAAAATGACACGTGAAAGATTATCCAAAGCAGCAAGCCGAGGAGCAGGGCTATATTCAAAGTCTGAGAAAATATCATCCTCAACAACAATCAAATTTGATTGTTCAATAAGTTTTAATAATTGATGCGCCGTAGAAAGAGAAAGTACTGCACCAGTCGGATTATGAATTCCTGAGTTGGTGATATAAAGGCGTGGATTATAAGTTTCAATTGCTTCTTTAAATGCCTCTAAGTCAGGACCTGTTGGTGTGTAGGGAATACCAATAACTTTGACTTGATGGACTTTAAGTAATGCATGAAAGTTGAAATAACAAGGATCATCAATAAGAACGACATCATTCGGCTTTAATAAAAATCGGCAAACCAAATCAATTGCTTGAGTTCCAGAGTCTGTTAAAAGCACTTGATTAAGATTTGCATTGATACCTTTTGCTTGAGCACGTCTTGCCAGTAAATCACGTAGAGCTGGTAATCCTAATGGCGTTGAATAACCCATCAAACAATCATCTGGGCTTCTTGCAGCCGACCTTAATGCTTTACGAATACTATCTAATGGCATCCAGTCATCAGGTAACCAACCGCAGCCGGGTTTAAAAACATCTGATTTTGCTTCTAAAGATTGACGTGAAATCCATAATGGATCGACTGAGCGATCTAATTTAGGACCTAATTCGCTTAAAGAAAGAGGGGCAAGCGGACCAACAATATAAAAACCAGATCCAGTTCTTGATTCGATTTTGCCTAGAGCAATTAATCTTTCATAGGCTTCTACAACCGTTGATACAGAAAATCCAAGGTTATTTGCTAACTTACGAACGGAGGGTAAGCGTGCTCCAGGCATTAAAGACCGATTTTTTATTTGTTGCTCAATCTCAGAAATGACAATTTCAATTTTGGTTTTGTTCTGTTTCACTGGCTTACAATCCGAACTGTACTGGTTATTAATGCATTACAGTTCTTTTGAATTGTACTGCTTTGTATCTGGTTTATTCACCTTAGCACAGCTTAAATTCTTCGTATAGTGACGGAGAAAATTATGAATAGGTTTATGAATGGCTGGGTGAATGGTTTTATTGGCGTGGCTATTTTTGCGGGATCACTACCAGCAACACGTGTAGCCGTAATGGGGTTCGAACCGGGTTTTCTAACTGCGGCACGTGCGGCAATTGCAGGTATTTTAGGCCTTATTCTTATTTTGGTTTTAAAACAAAAAAAACCAGCCAAGCAAGATTGGTGGCCTCTTGCCATCGTCTCTTTAGGCGTGGTGATAGGTTTTCCTCTATTTACAGCGCTTGCTCTCCAATACATGAATGCGGCTCATTCAATCGTTTTTGTTAGCCTTTTACCTCTCGCAACTGCAATATTTGCTGTACTGAGAGGCGGAGAAAAACCCAATCAATTTTTCTGGATATTCGCAATCTTGGGGAGCGCGGTTGTATTTGCTTATATGTTCTTCATCTCTGGTGATACCTCACTTGGGATAGGAGACTTTTATATGTTGATGGCAATTATTTTATGTGGTTTTGGCTATGCAGAAGGCGGTGTACTTTCAAGAAAAATAGGGGGGTGGCAGGTCATTTGTTGGGCGCTAATTTTATCATTACCGTTTATGCTATTTCTGACAATTTTCTATATGCCGGCTTCATTTCAGAGCGTATCTACATCAGCTTTAGTAGGTCTTATTTATGTGTCTTTATTTAGTATGCTGATAGGTTTTTTCTTTTGGTACAAAGGGCTTGCTCAAGGAGGAATTGCTGCTATTAGCCAACTACAACTCTTACAACCTTTAATGGGATTAGGTATTGCTGCGGTCTTGTTACACGAACAAGTAAGTTGGTCAATGTTGGTGGTTACAGCAGCAACGATTTTATGCGTCGCTGCCGCCAAAAAGTTTACCTAATTTTATAAGCAATTTGCTGGTTTAGGGATCCCTGCTAAACGACTTAAGTGACGCGCCACTAAACCAGTATTGAATTGTTGCTGTAAAACTGCATTATTAATATCTGGACTAACCATTTTCATTAAAAATTTAATCAGCGGGCGAGTTGCTGGAGAGTGTCCAAACTGTTGATAAAACTGACGTACAGCTGCTAAAACTTCAAAATGCCAATCGGTGAGTTCGAGATCAAGTGACTTGGCAAGTTCTTGCGCAACTTCAGGATTCCAGATTGTGTAATCAACCAAATGACCATCTTGGTCTAATTCTAAATTCATGAAACCAGCCTAAATATATTATTTAAGAGAAATACAACGATTAAATGTTAAAACCAGATCTGCAAATTGATCATATTCCAATACATTTAGCTGAACTAAAGTATCCGTATCGATTAAATCCTTTTCGATGCTTAAACATGAAACAGATTCAAATGGTTGAATCATTTCAGCAGAAAGGTGTGCAACTGAATCACCCATAAAAACAATTTGGTCACCTACCTGAAAAAGATTGCGTAATTCATCAATAATTTTCGGCGTAGAATGGTAAGAAGATTGCACAAGATAAAGTGTTGACGGATTCATTAAACTTACACCTTAATCTACCAATATAGAACATGATCAAAAGATTGAATAAACTCAGCATTCAACTGAACGAATTCAATTTCTTGTTTGGTTTTTTGTACAAGAGGATGCTGCTGATTTTTACTTTCAATCAGAATAGGGCTCAAGTCGTAGAACTCAAAACTTTCGACCATATTTGAGGCCACTTTGAAAGCCTGACAAAATTGATCAAAGCTCAAATCATTTTGCAGAAGACTAAGAGCTGCATCTTTCAATAATACTTTGACTGGTGAGCCAAAGGTTGCTAAAACCATAGTAGCAGAAAGGCTTTCATTGATTTGAAGACTGGTTAAATTGGCTTGGCTTAAAATGACGAGTACAGATTTCACACAATATACCTTTTAAAAGCAACAATCTAAGCAAACAAAGTAACTTAAAATTGAATAAGACGAGATGCTGACTGTACTGCATCAGCAAGTTCACCTAACCCGACAAGTTCAAAGTCTTTGGCAAGGTTGTGATGAGTAAGGTGATGACGACTGGCATTTTCTGCATCTGTAATACCACGAGCGAGGGCAGCACTCACACAAACAGGAAGACGAATCGCAAGCTTTTGCCATTCATGCGTTAAATTACGCTGGTCGTCAGGAACCCATTGAAAATCATTAGCAACCTGCACGCCATCTTGGTAAAAGAATACACGGAAGTCTTCATTTTTACTTTTGAGTGCCTGAGCAAGTCCTAACGCATGCCAAGCATGAATGGAAGTAGGAGCAGAGGTAATTAGTAGTAATGTACTCATTGAGAATTCACTATGGTCATACGTCTAAATGGGCGTAGATACATTAAGAGAAAGGTAAGTATACAATGATTTTAGTGACAGGTGGTTTAGGCTTTATCGGTTCACACATTGCGTTGAGTCTAATGGCTCAAGGGCAAGAGGTGGTAATCGTCGATAATTTGGCTAATTCAACCTTGCAAACTTTGGAGCGGCTAGAATTTATTTCTGGTATGTACGTTCCATTTGTCAAACTTGATGTACGCAATACACCAGCGCTGAATAAGGTGTTTGAGCAATATTCAATTGATGCAGTTATTCATACTGCCGGATTCAAATCAATTGAAGAATCTAACCTTAAACCTCTTGAATATTATAATGATAATGTTAGTTGTATCATGAGCTTGCTTCGTGCCATGCAACGTACGGGTGTTCGTCACTTCATTCATCTGTCTAGCCTTGCAGCTTATGGGAAATCTGGCTTGCAGTTGAGTGAAACAGAAGAATTTAATTATGCTTATCCTAATCCCTACATTAAGTCTCAACAGATGATTGAAGAAATTATCCGTGATACTTATAAAATTGACCATGAGTGGAAAATTGCGATCTTACGATTGTCTAATATCGTAGGTGCATTTGAACATGGGGTACTCGGAGAGTATGTCGCTCAGCTCCCTAAAAATATTGTTCCGCTTGCGATGCAAGTCGCAGCAATGCAACGTGATTTAATTGAATTACAAGATCAAGCTGAAACGTCAGATCATACGACTGAACGTAGTTTTCTACATGTTTTAGATTTATGTGAAGCTGTCATTGCGAGCTTACATTGGCTACGTGAACAAACGCATTGTTGTGAGGCATTTAATATTGCACATGACCAAGTTCATTCAATTCGTCAATTACTCGATGAAATTTCACAAGTTACTAAAGCTGAAGTTCCTACACAATCAGCAATTTATAAACATGTCGAGTTAGATCAAGTTGGGGCTAATATTGAGAAAGCAAAAACCTTATTGCAATGGACACCGAAGCGCCCATTAAAACAAATGATCGAAGATGAATGGCGCTTCTATCAAAATACTTTAAATGGAAGATGAGATAATGATTCTTATTTACAATACTGGTATGCTTGAGTACGATATTCAAAATTAACTAGCCAGAGCAAACACTTGCTTCAGCCCGTGAGTTCTTTATTGAGATAACCGAGGTTTCTATGCAAACACGAATTGAACATGACACTATGGGTGAGATTGAAGTTCCAAATGAAGCATTGTGGGGGGCACAGACTCAACGCAGCTTACAGAACTTTAAAATCGGGCAGGAACGATTACCCCGTGCCATGATTCGAGCGATGGGTTTGGTAAAAAAGGCTGCTGCAATAACCAATGCTGAACTTGAACAACTACCACAAGATTTGAGTCAATATATTGTGGGTGCTGCTGAAGAGGTAATTGATGGCAAGTGGGATTCCCAATTTCCTTTAGTTGTCTGGCAGACAGGTTCTGGTACGCAAAGTAACATGAACTGCAATGAAGTGATTGCCAATATTGCAAACCAGAAATTAGGACAAGCCTTAGGTGCCCAAAAACCAGTACATCCAAATGATCACGTTAATCGTGCTCAATCAACAAACGACTCCTTTCCAACGGCCATTCACGTGGCAGCAAGTTTGCAAATTAATGAATTACTCATCCCTGCTGTAGAGCAGCTCAAAGCGACTTTGCAAAAAAAGTCAGATGAGTTTCAGGATATTGTCAAAATTGGCCGTACCCATTTGCAAGATGCTACTCCATTAACCTTAGGTCAAGAATTTAGTGGCTATGTATCACAGCTTGAGCATGGATTGGTTCGACTACAACAAGCTTTGAGTGGTTTATATGAGTTGCCATTAGGTGGCACAGCGGTAGGTACAGGATTAAATGCACATCCTGACTATGCAGTAAAAGCAGCAGCTCAGCTTGCATTACTCACAGGTTTACCTTTTGTAACCGCGCCTAATAAATTTGAAGCACTAGCAGGACGGGACGCCGCTGTTTTTGCATCAGGTGCATTAAAAACTTTGGCTGTAAGCTTAAACAAAATTGCGAATGATATTCGTTGGCTGGCAAGTGGACCTCGTTGTGGTTTTGGTGAAATCCGTATTCCAGAAAATGAGCCTGGTTCAAGCATTATGCCTGGGAAAGTAAACCCAACACAAAGTGAAGCAATGACCATGGTTGTTGCGCAAGTGCTTGGAAATGATACGACCATTAACGTAGCAGGTGCTTCAGGTAACTTTGAATTAAACGTCTTTATGCCAGTGATTGCTTATAACTTATTGCAATCTATTCAGTTACTTGGTGATGCATGTAATAGCTTTAATGATCACTGCGCGGTGGGAATTGAGCCTAATCGCGATAAGATTGATCACTTCTTGCATAATTCTCTGATGCTAGTTACAGCTTTAAATCCAGTAATCGGCTATGAAAATTCTGCAAAAGTTGCAAAGACTGCTTATAAAGAAAATAAAACGTTGAAGCAGGTCGCTGTTGAGCTTGGTTTGGTTACAGCGGAACAATTTGACGAAGTAGTTAAACCTGAAAAGATGGTTTCACCAAATAGTAAGTAATCTATGTAAAAATAACCATATTTTTAGAAACTCAATCAATAAAAAGGCACTTTTGAGCTATTTCAAAAGTGCTTTTTATTTTAGTAATTCGAAATACTTAACTCCTATGAAAACTTACTTTTTAATAATCGTATAATTCAGAATAAAATATCAATCGTTCTCATAGTGTAAAAAAATTGAGAAATATAGTGAGAGGAAGCTATGTTTAGAAATCTTTGGAACATTTTCGGCTTCTCGTATTTCTTTTGAATATTTTTTAACTCAGCTCAATTTATTACTTTTGTGTTAAAAATTGCTTTTAATCATAAAATTTGCCTTAAAATCCATGGTTTTACTAATTACATTCTGGTTTTTCTATGGGAAATTTAACAATTTTAGGTGAGGCATTAGAAAGTGCAGAAATCTTGAAAAACGTTCAATATCATATTAAAGACAACAGATTACCTATATCATTAAAAGATGATTTGAATAAGCAAATTATTGAAGTTGAAAAATATTTTGGAGAAGATGATTTTGAAAAACTAGAAGTTAAGAAAAATAAAATCAATATATGGACAGGAGTTCTTGCGGTTCCAATATTGATTTATTGTATTGCATTATTCTTAAGTCGATATGTACATAACTTTGGTATCAATATTGATGTAGATGTCTTAAATCATATGTTGTTCGATAATATATTTAAATATATTTGGATTGTCATAATTTATGCAGTCATATTCTTTGGATTGATTGGATACTTTTATATACTTAATAACCAAAGCAAAAAATTAATTGAAAAGAATGTGAATAAACTTCTTAGCTAAATATGTTTAAAATCTTTAAGCATACAATATGCTGTGCACTCTATTATCTGTATATACAGATAAATCATTAATAAAAGTGTACGCGCTAATATTTATATAAAAGCCCTCAAATGAGGGCTCTTTTGGGGTGGAAGGATTTAGCTTGTATCTTGAAATTAGAAAATATCAAAGTAAGCCGTCTATGTATTCCCAACCATGAGATTTCATAGCTTCAAACTTCTTTTTTAGCTCTTCTTTTTCGTACTCATGTATATCGCGTGCTAAAAGAACATGATATGAGTTAGATTCTGGTTCTATAGTCACTTCAATAATCTCTACTGGTTCAATCACTCCACTCTCAGTTAAACCAGAGTCTATAAAACACATTCCTTTTACAGGAATAACAGTACAATCATATTCCTTAGAAATAAAATAATTATTTGCTGAAGCGGAATACGTACGTGATGCTCTAACTTTCATGTGTACCTCCTTCTCAAGCATAAAAAGGGAATGTTTTAGTCTGGCGTGCTTCCACAGTTATTTCTGTTTAATTTATATAGTGATTTTATTTTTTACTTCAATATTCTAATTATAGATTTTTTATTAGCATAAAATGCTGTTAGCTATAATTTACAAGTAAGGTATTAAAAAACTTATGAATCAAAAGACACTTTCAGTTGTTTTAATTCCTGGTTATATGCTTGATGAATCTCTCTGGAATGAACTCATAGATGAAATGCCTAAAGAGTGGAATATATCTCGAGCTACTTTAAAAGAAGGAAAAACAATAAAAGAAATTGCTCAAAAAATTGTTGAAAATGCGCCGGAAAGCTTTGTACTGATTGGATTCTCACTTGGAGGATATATCGCCAGATCTATAGTGGAGCAATTTCCTGAAAAAGTTAAGGCGCTTGTTTTAATAGCGTCTTCACTACGCTCAGATACAGAAGAGCAGAAAAATCAAAAGTTAACTGCAATTAAACTTAACTCTAGGAAAAATTTCCATGGGCTAAGCTCAATATCGATTGAAAAAACACTTCATCCATCAAATGTGCAGAATCGTACTCTTGTAAAAAGAATCCAAGAGATGGGGAAAGCTTTAGGTTATGAAGAATTCGTTAAACAATCTATGTTAGATAGAAGTTCTTATGATATGAGCAAAATCACATGTCCAACTTTAATTATTTCTGGCGCTGATGACCAACTGCGCTCTAAGGAAGAAGCCATAGAATTATTAGATCAATTGCGACATGCAAAGCTTGAGATAATTAAAAATACTGGTCATATGATTCCGATGGAACAGCCAAAAGCATTGGTTACAGTGATTTTAACTTGGTTAAGTACTTATCTTTCATGAGGGCCTAACTTTTGTTTTCTTCGTCAGAATCTTAATAATCCTGAAAACTTGATTACCAAGTTTGATCTTTTGGTGAATGGTTGCATGATCAAGCTGATCCCATAACTCAAATGGAAAAAACTCTGAACTATGATCAAATATCCATAACCATTGGTAGCTATTGTTAAGGGTACTCTTATCAAAACGAACATCTTGAACTTTAATAATCTTAAACTGTTTATGATGTTCGTCTTGAAGAATAACTTCATGATTCTCCATTAGACATCCATACATTAAAGATAATTTTCAATTGTACTAAAATTAATAGTGTCTAATTAGCTTGTTAGGTTGGCATTAATTTACAAAAGATTTCGGGTTGTTAAAGTTTGTCATTTTCAAAAAGAAAATAATCTTTACTTTTGAAATACAAGGTTTTAAATAGCTTACATTGTAAGAAGAGAGGGTAGATGTCAGAATGGACATTAAAATCTATCTTCGAGTATCGCTATGAGTTTAATAGGCTTTATGTATGCAAGTAAAACCAATAGTGAACATAGTCAAATAAAACAAGATTTAATTGATATTCTCACAGAAGCTGTCAAATTCAATTCACATAATGATATTACAGGAGTGCTTTACTATGGTAATGGATACTTCTTGCAGTATTTGGAAGGTGAGAAAGAACAGGTCGAATCGCTATTTTATAAATTAATTTTGAAAGATTCGAGACATCAGAACTGTGAAATCATCTTTTCAGAACCATCCGAACAACGGCTATTTAAACATTGGAGTATGAAATTTGCTCCCATTAACACGAAAATAAAAGAGTTCTTTCATTATCATCATGTTGATGAGTTTAATCCTTATCTGCTTAACACTACCTCTATTCCGTCTTTTATTGAACTGCTTGTAGATCAGCCAAATTATAAAGTTGATCAATATCAAGGTTAACCGAAACCAAGAATTACAACGGATTTTTGATGTTCTATTTAAAGTTAAGCTCTCTTCGGAGAGCTTTTTATCACAAAGACTGAAACTTTCACTAATTAATGGCGAATTGGCGTTGAATAAGCCGTCATAATTGTTAAAATGCCCACCTTGTCCTGTTTTTATATTGTTTTTTGTTTTGCATGTATTTCGCAAAGTTAGAGATAAAATTATTAAAAACAGCTGCTTAGTTAAGGATTTTTGAATGCTCTCTATTTATTTAACAGATACCCAGCAACACGTGCAATTTAATGATTATCCTAGTGATCAGCCGGTTAAGTTTCTGTTAAATCTTAAAAAGATTTTCCCAAGTACAGCGGATTTATTATTACCAGTTTTACCTGAAGATAATGATCTAGAAAACGTAACGTGGGAATCAACCTCAAAAGATTTTGAAGTTTTTAAAAAGCTATTAGCGGGATGGGGCGTTATTGAGCTTCGTTTAAACGCAATTACTGCTTACAAAGATAAAAACTTTGCAAATGAGTTAGTGAAACAAGCACAGGTAAAACGTAAGAAAACAGCCCAAAAGAACCATCAGCTTTCTTTAGTTGCTTTGGATTATATTTTTATGCACGAAGTTCATGCATTGATTGATGCTGAACTGGTCACTATTGGTGAGAAATTCTACTTACCAACCTTGCGTGAGCAATGGAAGGGTACGGTTTCAGACCAAGTGCTCAACGGAAAACTCTAATTTAAGTGTAAAAGGTGAATTTATAAAAATTCACCTTTTTTATTTTCTAATTAAATCAGTGCCTTATAATTTTAAGATTGCTTATACAAAAGTTTACAAGAAAAGAATGCGTTTTTTTCAATGTGGCAGATACATTGCTTATATAAATACAAAATTATTGCGGGAGAGAGGTTCATTAAGAACCCGCCGAAGGAGCAACAAGCCCGGAAACTCTCAGGCAAAAGGACTGTAATAATTAAAAAATCTGGAGAGAAGCTTAGATTTATAAGAATGGAAAACAATAACTTATAAATTATAAACTCACCGAAGGGGAAGATCTAAACGTTAAAAGGTAACGTTGGGGTCAAAACTCTCAGGTACCAATGACAGATGGGCTGTACTGATGAAATGTTTTTGCATTTCTGAGGAGTCTGTTATGCCACATGTTATTGTGATAGGTGCGGGAATCACAGGGGTTACCTCTGCTTATGAATTATCGCAACTGGGTTATCAAGTCACAGTGATTGATCGACATTTATATCCTGCAATGGAAACATCATTTGCCAATGGAGGGCAATTATCGGCTTGTAACGCCGAAGTATGGAACCAAAAAGCCACCGTGATTAAAGGCTTTAAATGGATGAGACAAAAAGATGCTCCTCTATTGTTGAACCCTTCATTTAGTCTGCATAAGTATAGTTGGCTAGTTGAATTTCTATCACATATTAAAAACTATGAAGCGAATACGATTGAGACGGTCCGTTTGGCATTACTCGCTCGTAAGCGTTTGTTTGAAGTTGCTGAAAAAGAGCAGCTTGAGTTTGATTTGGAGAAACGTGGAATCCTCCATATGTATCACAGTAAGGCTGACTACGAGATTGCTAAACAAGTTAATAACGTATTGAACAAAGGTACATTGGAACGCTATTCGGTTTCACCTGATGAAATGAAAACAATAGAGCCATCTTTGACAGGTGACTATTTCGGCGGCTATTACACGCCAAGTGATGCGACGGGTGATATTCATAAATATTCAACCTCTTTGGCTGAGAAGACTAAAGAATATGGCGTTCAATATAAGTTCGGCCTAGAAGTTATGGATATTAAGTGCGGCGCAGATAAAGTAGTCGTAACTTGTCAACCAAGTGCTGAGCATCCTTATCTGGTTGAGTCCGATAACATTCAGCTAGAAGGTGATGTACTTGTTGTTTGTGGTGGTGTAGGGAGTTATCAACTTGCCGATATGATTGGTGAGCGAGTAAATGTGTATCCAGTAAAAGGTTATTCAATTACCGTGCAATTAAAAGATGAGCACAGCGTAAAGAATGCTCCTTGGGTGAGTTTACTAGATGAAAGTGCAAAAATTGTGACTTCTCGTTTAGGTAAAGATCGACTGCGTGTGGCAGGGACTGCTGAGTTTAATGGCTATAACCGCGACATACGGGCTGATCGTATTCAACCATTAGTGAATTGGGTTAATCGTAACTTTGATATTTCAACTGAGCATGTGGTGCCTTGGGCAGGGTTAAGACCAATGATGCCGAATATGCTGCCTGTTGTTAAGCAATCTAAACAACCTCGTGTTTTTTATAATACAGGGCATGGGCATTTAGGTTGGACTTTGTCTGCGGCAACCGCAGTTTTAGTCGGTCAGGATATTGCTCAAAAATATCCAGCGTAGAAAGTAAAAAGCCAGTGTTCAAACACTGGCTTTTATTTTAAGCGTTAATCATATAGGCGGTAGATTCCGCTAAAACGTTCACAGCCTTTTTGCTGAGTTTTCACATTAAGTAAAGCTTTTTGAAAATTAAACTGATATTTACAGTTGTGCTCATTGTCTAAAATTTCACTTTTTTGTTCAGGTGAACTATAGGCCATCAATGAGATCGTTTGAGTTTCTTTGCGGTTATTTGGATTGCGGTATGCTATCCCTTCAATCTTAATTTTATCTTTCGCGAGCTGATGGACTTGAATGTGTACAGGCTGAGCTGCTATATGTCCATTTTCAAACTTAAGATAATGCTGGGTAAGCGTTTGCTTAAGTGAAGCATAAAAATTTAAGTCATCAGTACGTAAATCAAACTGTTGTTGAATACATGTATTACTCTTGCATTGCTGAGTATGTTTAGACCATAACTTTTGTGTATCCTGTAAAAGCTGTAAGGGGGCATCAGTAACTAAATATGCAGAAAGATATTTATTATTGAGTTGCTTTCTGGATTCACTAAATGTTTTTGAACAGATTTTAAGCTCAGCTCCAGTATTGGAACAGTCTATTGATTCTGCAAAGACAAGAGGTGAACATAAACAACTCAGTGTCACGACAAAACTTAATCTTTTCAATTGATTCATATCAGTATTAGACAGCATGATCGCTTATACTTTCAGTCTACTTTGCTAGGTGTACTATAGCGAAACAGAACGGCTGAATACAAGATTTCTTAAGTTTTTATGGAAGGTAATAATTTATATGGTTGCTCAGATTCGTATTGGACAAGGAATGGATGTACATGCCTTTGAAGAGGGGAACTTCGTTACATTGGCGGGTATTCAAATTCCACATACACATGGTTTGAAAGCACATTCTGACGGTGACGTTGTACTTCATGCGCTATGTGATGCTTTATTAGGTGCTTTAGCGCTTGGAGATATTGGACAACATTTTCCTGATACTGACCCAGAATACAAAGGCGCAGATAGCCGAGTATTGTTAAAGCATGTTTATCAATTGATCTTAGATCGTGGTTATCAGTTAAATAATGCCGATATTACGGTGGCTTGCGAACGTCCAAAATTAGCTAAGCATAATCTGGAAATGCGTCAAAGCATTGCTGACGTTCTAAATGTAGATATTAATCAAATTAGTATTAAAGCAACGACAACCGAAAAACTCGGGTTTACCGGTCGTCAAGAAGGAATTTTGGCTACAGCGACGGTTTTAATTTCTCATCACACCAAGTGATCTGCCTGTTGTAAAGACTGTTGAAGTTCTAAAGTTGCCTTACGGCCTTGTAGCTGTAAGGTAATATTATGAATGAGTCCAGTCCAAGTCTCATTAGGTTCCCAAATTTCGTGCAATAAATCCTGAGAAGTCGGCATATCCATATTCATATAAAACTGTCTATAGACATACATCAGGCAACTTACGCGTTTATTTTTGGCGCAATGTATCCAAATAATTTCATTTTGCACTAAATGATCAATCAAATCTAAAACTAATAAGCACTGCTCAGCAGAAGGCATCTCCCAATCAATTGGAATATGAATATAATTTAAACCAAGGTCTAAACAAATACGGTCTTCATTTTCAAGATGATTTGAAGCATTAGTTAAAGCAAGGTTAATGACTGTGCTACAACCAAACTCTTTAATCAATTTTAGTTGTTCAGCAGAAGGCTGGGCCGAGCTAAATAAATGTTCATGAATAATCGAAAATGCGGGAATTTGAGATAATGATTGTTCAAGGGTTGTCATGATCGCACTCTACAAGAGTAGGCTTAGCTTATTGTGTAGAATGTTATACACGATTCTAGAGAATAGTTAAAATACAGCCTGCTTATATATTCGGCAACGTTATCAAATTTTTAAAAATAATTAACTGGAAGAGTACAAGTCTTATAAAATAAAAAACAGCATCATAAAGATGCTGTTTTTTAAACTCAAAATTTAAGCTTTCTTTAAATTTTCATTTAATAAAAATTCGACTAAAGCTTTTTGAGCATGGAGACGGTTTTCTGCTTCATCCCATACGACTGCATTTTTATAATCGAGCATGGTTTCAGAAATTTCTTCGCCGCGATGAGCAGGTAAGCAGTGCATGAATAAACAATCTGGGTGAGCAAGGCTCATTAATTTTTCGTTAACCTGAAAATCAGCAAAGGCTTTTTCACGAAGTTTTTGCTCTTCTTCTTGGCCCATACTTGCCCATACATCAGTCACAATAAGGTCAGCATTTACTGCTGCATCTTCTGCATTGTCATAAAGCTCAACGCAATGACCAAACTCGGCTAAAAATTCAGGTTTAGGTTCATATCCTTTTGGCGATGCAATTTTGAGTTTGAAACCCATCATGTGTGCAGCTTCAATATATGAATTACACATATTATTACCATCACCAATCCAAGCAACGGTTTTGCCTTCAATGCTGCCGCGGTGTTCAATATAAGTTTGTAAGTCAGCAAGTAACTGGCATGGATGATGATCATCAGTTAAGCCGTTAATTACAGGAACTTTTGAATAAGATGCAAAACGTTCAACAATGTCATGACCGAAAGTACGAATCATCACAATATCAAGCATACTTGAAATTACACGTGCTGAATCTTCGATTGGTTCACCACGGCCTAATTGTGTGTCACGAGGCGATAAAAAAATCGCACTACCGCCAAATTGGTTAATACCTGCTTCAAAAGAGATACGTGTACGCGTACTTGATTTCTCAAAAATCATTCCCAATACTTTACCAACAAAAGGCTGGTAGACCTTATTGTCATGTTGCATTTTTTTAAGCTCGCTTGCGCGTTCTAAAATGCGATTAAGTTCTAGAGTGGATAGATCACGTAAAGTTAGGAAATGTCTTAGAGCCATGTAGCTACTCCATAATAATCGTTTTGAAATATAACAATTATCTGTTGTTGGCTGGGTGGATGTGGGAAAAAAGAAGTCTACTATACTATAAGCATTTTAAAATGCAAAAGAATTAGACTTTATGATGGCCTTTTAAGAAAATATCTACACAATATTCAATATAATCAAAAGCTTCTTTCTCATCTGGAAGAGCTGGCATACCCATAATCATACGCCATTCAATATCTCGTAAAATCCCAAAATACATGAGTGAAGAATAATACGGAGAATTACAGGTAATTTCGCCTGATTTATCCGCAAACTCTAATGCTTGAGTAAGTGTATTTTGTAAATTATGTACCCATTTGTCATATAAGTATTGTATGAGGACAGTGTTACATTCGGTCTGTTCAATAATAAGTCTTAAAAATGTAACATGTTCGGGCTGAATAATATGAATATATACACGATTAAGTGTTTGAATCAGATATTCTCTTAAAGTGCTTTTCTCTGGTTGGAATGGAATGCAAATGTCTTTAAAAAACATTTCACGTTTATGATCACATATAGCCGTAAAAAGTCCTTCTTTATTGCCAAAATATTTATAAATAGAAGCCTTAGAGCCACCTGCATGATTAACAATATCATCGAGAGATACAGCATCATATCCTTTCTCTAGGAACAGCTCGGTCGCGCTTAACAATAGAGCTAAACGACGTTCAATACCGCGGCGTGTTTGAGGTTTCTCACATGCAAGGTGATGTGAATCCAGGACTGAATCATGCATAAAATTTAATAACAACAACTGACTTTGCTTATCTAGTATAGCAAAACTATCTTTAGTGATGGTCATAACCATTTTTTTAGATCATATGCTGAACAGTAAGTGGCTAATTCAAAAAATAAACTAATAGAAAATATAAGTTTAGTGTAGGTTGTAGAAGGGTTTAATGATGTAACCTTATGTTTGCATTATATTTTAATCAAAAATCTGATTGAAAAACAAAGCGGCTAAGAATGACTTAACCGCTTTGAAGTTAAATAATGAGATTTCTAGGCTTCAGTTTGAGTAACCTTGTGCTCATCTTCTTCGTCATCATCTGCAGAATCCATTCCAAGTTCCTTTAACTTGCGTGTTAAGGTGTTGCGACCCCAACCTAATAATTCCGCTGCGTGACGTTTGCGTCCACGTGTTTGTTGCAAGGCTGCGTTAATCAATGTGCGTTCAAACATTGGTGTGGCAATATCCAAAATTTTCATTTCACCATTTTTAAGCTTTTGAATAGCCCATTGATTTAGTAGTTCATCCCAATGATGTAGAGAAATACGTTCAAATGAAGGTGCTGGTTGACTAGAATCACTATTCTTTTGCAATGGAACTTGTTTGAGCTCAGAAGGTAAATCTTCCGGATAAACTTCGCGGCCCGTAATCATTACAGTTAGCCAGCGGCAAGTATTCTCAAGTTGTCGTACGTTACCTGGCCATGGTAACTGTTGCATATAGTCTGTCGTCTCGGTACGTAAGATTTTTGGACTTACGCCAAGCTCTTTACCTGCACGCGCAAGGAAATGCTGCGCAAGCATTGGGATATCTTCACTACGGTGGGCAAGCTTAGGAATGTGAATACGAATCACATTTAAGCGGTGATATAAGTCTTCACGGAAGCGACCTTCATTTACCAGTTTCTCTAGATCCTGATGCGTTGCCGCAACAATTCGAACATCTACTTTAACGGGAATGTGTCCGCCTACACGATAGAACTCACCGTCAGCGAGTACGCGAAGCAATCGAGTCTGAGTTTCAAATGGCATATCACCAATTTCATCAAGGAACAGTGTTCCGCCATTTGCCTGTTCAAAGCGGCCTTGATGCTGAGTATTTGCCCCTGTGAAAGCGCCTTTTTCATGACCAAATAACTCGGTTTCAATCAAGTCTTTTGGTATCGCAGCCATATTTAAAGCAATAAAAGGCTTGGCACGGCGTGGGGAGTGCTTGTGTAAAGCATGAGCAACTAATTCTTTACCCGTACCCGATTCACCATTAATTAAAACAGTAATATGAGATTGCGATAAACGGCCGATAGCACGGAAAACCTCCTGCATTGCCGGAGATTCACCAATAATTTCTGTTGATTGAAGAGGTGAGGCTGTTTTTGTAGCTTCTTGCTGTTGTAGTTTATTAATATGCAGGATCGCACGATTGACTAAAGCTAAAGCTTCATCAATATCAAAAGGCTTTGGTAAATATTCAAACGCGCCTGTTTGATAGCTTGATACAGCAGACTCTAAGTCAGAATGTGCTGTCATAATAATGACAGGTAAATCTGGATGAGTGTTTTTGACTTTAGATAAAAAAGTTAAACCATCAATTCCAGGCATGCGGATGTCAGTTAAGATGACATCGGGAGCATCATGGTGCAAACGTTCAAGCGCAGTTTGAGCTTCTTCAAAATTGGTAACATCAAAACCTTCCTCTTTAAAGGTCTTTTCCAATACCCATCGCATGGCGCGATCATCATCAATAACCCATATTTTATTTCGCGACACGGTCTGACTCCCAAGGTAAATATAAGCTAAAAATTGTTTTTCCAGGAACAGATTGGCATTCAATCATTCCGTTATGTTGATGCATAATATTCTGTGCAATACTCAGGCCAAGCCCAGTACCTTTTGCTCGTCCAGTAACCAATGGATAGAATACTGACTCCAAAATACTTTCAGGAATGCCTGGTCCATTGTCTTCTATGTCGACTCGCACTGTAGATCGATTTAGTACACCGTTAATTGTGACAAGACGTTGTATACGTGTACGTAGAATTAACTCCGGTTCGTGATCTATAAAAAATGCTTTGTTTTCTGTTATGGCTTGAATTGCATTTACACTAATGTTGAGCATGACTTGTATTAACTGATCACGATCGGCATTAACATCGGGTAAAGACAAATCATAATCCCGTATAATTTTAATTTTCTTCTTTGTCTGGTTGGCGATAAGTGAACGCACTCGCTCCAAAGGCTCGTGTACGTTAACATTTTCATAACTTGGGAGTTGTCTAGAACCCAACATAGTATCTGCCAAGTTAGTTAAACGATCTACTTCATTAATAATGACATCTGTAAATTCAGCATAACTCTTATCGTTTAAACTGCGAGCGAGTAATTGAGTTGCACCACGAATACCTGCCAGTGGGTTCTTAATTTCGTGAGCAACGCCACGTACAAGCTGTCTGGCCACCTGATGTTGTTGTACCAGATTTTCTTCTTTAGAAATCTTTAACATACGATCAATCGGGTTGAGCTCAATCAAGAGTAATGGATGATAACTCTTACCTGCATTCAATTGAGACACCGTGTAATCAACATGAAGGTCTTTAAAGTTGACATTAATAACCGCTTCTCGACGAGTATAAGGTTGACCCGTTTTAATAGTGTTTAATAACGCTTCATGTGTATTAAAAGTATCATCTGGTGCATGAAGTAAATTCAAAACCGGCTGTCCTGAAGCTCGAAGCAAACTAATGTCAAATAGTGCTTCGCAGGCAGAATTTAAGTAAAAAATATTCAAGTTACTATCGATCAATAAAATCGCAGTAGTTAAATTGTCTACCAATAGGCGATAGTCGATAGGGTTGTGTTGATCCATTAGCGAATCGTTCCTGTCTTAAAATAGCGCAATGGCATCTTCATTGGTTATCGGATTTTCACCGTTATAGAACATGAACGATGCAAAATATACGCCAACTTTGTTTATGGGTTATTTTAAAGTTTTAAAGTATTTAAAAACGCGCTGAAATCGGTCTTTATATCGGTTGATCAAAACTGATGGCTTGAATATAGATAATAACATGATCCAACTTGGTGCAAAGGTGAGTTTTGGTGCAAATGTTGGTCGTATTTTGGTGCATTACACAAAGAGTAGGCTTTCCACCTATGCTTGAGACAAGAAAAGACATACAATACGCGCATTCAAGTGGAGCGCAGATTCATGAAGACCCCCAAAGTCGGTTTTGTTTCTTTAGGTTGTCCTAAGGCATTGGTAGATTCTGAACGAATTTTAACTCAGTTAAAGACTGAAGGTTATCAAGTTGCATCAGATTATGATGGTGCTGATTTAGTTGTTGTTAATACCTGTGGTTTTATCGAATCTGCGGTACAAGAGTCGCTAGATGCAATTGGCGAGGCCATGAGTGAAAATGGTCGAGTAATCGTTACTGGATGCTTAGGTAAAGACGAAGACAAAATTCGTCAAATGCATCCAAACGTTTTAAAGGTTACTGGTGCAGCAGCTTATCAAGATGTAATGGAAGCTGTACATGAATATGTACCAGCACCACCTAAACACAACCCGTTTGTTGATTTGGTTCCTGAACAAGGAATTCGCTTAACACCAAAACATTATGCCTATTTAAAAATATCTGAAGGATGTAACCATCGTTGTACCTTCTGTATTATCCCAAGTATGCGTGGCGATCTAGTATCGCGTCCAGTTGGAAGTGTACTGGAAGAAGCTGCTGCGCTTAAAAGAGCAGGTGTTAAAGAAATTTTGGTTATTTCGCAAGATACATCAGCTTATGGTGTAGATACCAAGTACAAACTTGATTTCTGGAATGGCCAGCCTGTTAAAACAAAATTCTTTGATATGTGTGAAGCACTAGGCCAACTTGGTATCTGGGTGCGCTTACATTATGTTTATCCATACCCACATGTTGATGCGGTTATTGACTTAATGGCACAAGGTAAAATTCTGCCATATCTTGATATTCCATTCCAACATGCAAGCCCGCGTATTCTTAAGTTAATGAAGCGTCCGGCTCACAGTGAAAATACACTCGAAAAAATTAAATTGTGGCGTGAAAAATGCCCGGATCTTGTGATTCGTTCTACATTTGTAGTGGGTTTCCCAGGCGAAACTGAAGAAGATTTTCAAATATTGCTCGATTGGTTAGTTGAAGCTGAACTTGATCGTGTTGGCTGCTTTACCTACTCACCAGTAGAAGGCGCTACGGCAAATGATTTACCCGATCATGTGCCTGAAGAAATTAAGCAAGAGCGTTACGAGCGCTTTATGCAAGTGCAGCAACAAATTTCTGCTGCTAAGTTGCAAAAACGTATTGGTCAAACGATGACTGTGTTAGTCGATAGTTTGGAAGATGAATATCCTGTTGCTGTTGCACGTTCTTATGCCGATGCTCCGGAAATTGACGGTAATGTCTTTGTAGAAGATATCGATAAGAGCATTATTCAACTAGGCGATATGTTGGAAGTCGAAATCACCGATGCGGATGAATACGACTTATTTGCAAAGTTAATTAAAATTAAGTCGGTTTAATCGATAACGATTCAAAAAAAGCATTCAGTTTAAGAGGTTTTGGAGCAAACTCATGGCGGAAACAATTAGCCCCCGTTATTCACGCATTTTATTAAAACTATCTGGTGAAGCATTATCAGGTAACAAAGACATGGGTATTGATGCCCAAGTTCTTGACCAAATGTCCCTTTCAATTGCTCACTTAGTTGGCTTGGGTGTGCAAGTGGGTATCGTTGTTGGTGGCGGTAACTTGTATCGTGGTAGTCAGTTGCAAAAGGATGGCTTGGTTGGTCGTGTAACAGGCGATCAAATGGGTATGCTTGCAACTGTAATGAACGGTTTGGCTATGCGTGATGCATTAGTTCGCCGTAATATCAGAACTCGCCTTATGTCTGCATTACCAATTGGTACAGTAGTGGAGTCTTATTCAAGTCGTGATGCGATTCGTCACTTGAGTCAAGGTGAAGTTTGTGTTTTTGTTGCTGGTACAGGAAATCCATTCTTTACGACTGATACGGCAGCTTGCTTACGCGGAATTGAAATTGAAGCAAATTTAATTCTAAAAGCGACCAAAGTAGATGGCGTATATAATAAAGATCCAAGTAAATACGAAGATGCAGTTAAATATGATCATTTAACCTTTGATCAAGTATTAGACGAAAAACTTGGTGTTATGGATTTGACAGCTATTTGTTTATGTCGTGACCATAATGTGCCATTACAAGTTTTTGATATGAATAAATCAGGCGCGCTATTGTCAGTAGTCATGGGCGAAAAAGAAGGTACACGCGTTACTAAATAATGTACGTGTTGACGAAAGCTCTTTATACTAGCGCTAAATTAAATTTGTTAAAACATCCTTGAATAAATAAGTAAGGTAGATCATATGATTAACGATCTGAAAAAAGACAGCGAACAGCGTATGTTGAAAACTCTTGAGTCTTTGGAACTAGGGTTTGCTAAAGTTCGTACCGGCCGTGCACACCCATCAATCTTAAATGGGGTAATGGTTCCTTACTACGGTTCTGATGTGCCTTTAAATCAAGTGGCAAACGTTGGGGTTGAAGATTCTCGTACACTTCTTGTTCAGCCATTTGAACGTACAATGGTTTCAGCTATTGATAAGGCAATTCGTGAGAGTGATCTTGGTTTAAACCCGATTACTGCGGATGCAATTCGTGTACCTTTACCTGCATTAACTGAAGAAACACGTCGTGATATGCAAAAAATTGCGCGTAGCGAAGCTGAAAATGCAAAAGTTGCAATTCGTAATATTCGTCGTGATGTATTAGGTGATATCAAAGCATTATTAAAAGAGAAAGAAATCTCTGAAGATGATGAGCGCCGTGCAGGTGATGATATCCAGAAAATCACTGACAAATATGTTGCAGAAGTAGACAAGCGTCTTGCAGCGAAAGAAGCAGAATTGATGAAGGTCTAAATTTTATGACCGATTCAGAAGAGTATCATCTTCCTAAGCATGTTGCCATCATCATGGATGGCAACAACCGCTTTGCAAAAAAAAATCAAATGCAAAAAGGTGATGGGCATCGAGAGGGTAAAAATGTTCTTGATCCTATCGTTGAACATTGTAAAAAAACAGGTATTCGTGCTTTAACGGTGTTTGCATTTTCAAGCGAAAACTGGAATCGACCACAATTTGAAGTCGATCTGCTTATGAAGCTTCTTGAAGAAACTATTCATGAGCAAATACCTCGCATGAAGAAATTTAATATTGCTTTGCGTTTCATCGGTGATCGTTCCAGATTACCGTCACACCTAGTTGTCTTAATGGAAGATGCAGAGCAACAGACAGCACACCATAACACTATGACCTTAACTATTGCTGTGAGCTATGGCGGGATGTGGGATATTGCAAATGCAGCAAAACAAGTTGCTGAAGCGGTTTCCCGTGGTGAATTTGGTGCTGATCAAATAAATGTTGATTTGTTCGAAAAATATGTCAGTCTAAACGATCTGCCAGCTGTGGACTTATTGATCCGTACAGGTGGAGATTATCGCATATCTAATTTCTTGTTATGGCAAGCAGCATATGCTGAACTGTATTTTACTGATACTTTATGGCCAGAATTTACAGTACAAGAATTCGATCATGCATTGAATGTTTTTTCAGGGCGTGAGCGTCGTTTTGGCAAAACATCTGAACAAATTCAGCAAGAGAAAATAGAGAACTTATAATGTTAGAGCGGATTGTTACCGCATTGGTACTTGTCGCAGTTGTTTTAGGCTGTATGTTTGCTACGCAATCACATTATCCAATGTTGGTTCTTATGATTGTAGCAGCAGGGGTTGCGGGGTATGAATGGTATAAATTAATGCCCCATGAAACTGTAAATGCTGTAAAGCCAAAAGCTTGGTGCTACGGTCTGCTTGTTGCATTCGTTTCGGGCGTTGCTCTATTTTTCCATGATATTGCATTACTTTTGTGGTCAGCTTCAATTTTGACTTGGCTTGTAAGCGTTTATTGGGTCAAATCTTTTCCTGAATTTGATGGGTGGTATAACGCTACTCTATATGTAATTGGCATTATTTTAGTTTGTGCTGCGGTAACTTCAATTTTTGTTGTTTGGCAAAGTTCGCCATGGTGGTTAATGTATCTGTTCTTACTCGTGTGGGGTGCAGATAGTGGTGCTTACTTTGTTGGTCGTAAATTTGGTAAAAGAAAATTAGCTCCAACCGTTAGTCCGAACAAATCAGTAGAAGGCTTGTATGGTGGTATTGTCACGACCATACTGGTAATGTTGGTTGTGCAATATCAGTATCTAAATTTAACTTTAATTCAGCAAATTCTGTTTCTTATCTTGTCACTGAATACAGTATTCGGTTCAGTGTTGGGTGATTTATTTGAGTCAATGATTAAACGTCGTGCTGGTATTAAAGATTCTGGACGTGTACTACCTGGTCATGGTGGTGTTTTAGATCGTATTGATTCTTTACTTGCTGCAGCCCCGATCTTTGCAACGGGAATGTATATATTAAAACTTATTGGTGTAGATTTATAAATGACACAATCTGTTTGCATATTGGGTGTAACCGGTTCCATTGGGCAAAGTACCTTAAAAATTTTAAATCAACATCCTGATAAGTATTCAGTATTTGCAATTTCAGCTCATAGTCGAATTTCTGAATTGGTTGACATATGTAAACAATTCCAACCAAAAGTTGTAGTTGTTCCAAAGCAAAAAGTTGACGAATTAGCAGCTTTATTTGTAAAGAGTGAATTACAAAATATTGAAATTTTGACTGATCAGGAAGGGCTGGTAAGTATCGCATCTCATCCAGATGTTGATGTAGTTATGGCTGCAATTGTTGGAGCAGCTGGTTTATTACCAACATTAGCGGCTGTAAAAGCTGGTAAACGCGTATTGCTTGCTAATAAAGAAGCTTTGGTCATGTCTGGTGAAATCATGATGCAAGCAGCACGTGATCATCAGGCATTATTATTACCGGTAGATTCAGAACACAACGCTATTTTTCAGTCATTACCTCATAATTATTTAGAGGCTGAAAGAAATGGACAACCGCAACAGGGCGTATCAAGAATCTTATTGACCGCTTCAGGTGGACCATTTTTAAACCATTCGTTAGAACAGTTAGAAAAAGTTACTCCTGCGCAGGCTTGTAAGCATCCCAACTGGTCTATGGGACAGAAAATCTCAGTTGACTCAGCTACTCTTATGAATAAAGGGTTAGAGTTGATCGAGGCGTGTCATTTGTTTTCAATATCTGAACATTTTGTTACAGTTGTTGTTCATCCACAAAGTATTATTCATTCTATGGTGCAATATGTTGACGGTTCAACATTGGCTCAAATGGGTAATCCAGACATGTGTACACCGATTGCCCATGCATTAGCATGGCCAGAACGTTTACAGACTAATGTTCCTGCTTTAGATTTATTTGAGTATTCTCAGCTTAATTTTCAAGCACCGGATATCCAGAAATTTCCAGCACTGGATTTAGCCCGTCAGGCAATGCGTTCAGGAGGGCTGGCACCTACTATTTTAAATGCTGCAAATGAGGTTGCCGTTGCTGCATTTTTAAACCAACAGATTGGATTTACAAATATCCCACAAGTGGTAGAGCATACTTTGCAAAAATTGGAAAACTCAGTTGCTGATAATATCGAGTCTATTTTGAATAAAGATGAAGTAGCACGACATGTAGCACAGCAGTATATATCAAGTATAGGAGGCTGAAATGAGCGCATTATTTATGATTGCAGCAGCAGCTCTCTTGCTCGGTCCATTAATTGCAATTCATGAGTTCGGTCACTATTGGGTGGCACGAAAACTTGGTGTTAAGGTTCTAGTTTATTCTATTGGTTTTGGTCCGACATTACTTAAATGGACCTCAAAAAAATCTGGAATTAAGTACCAACTTTCAGCTTTGCCTCTAGGCGGTTATGTAAAAATGCTCGATGAGCGCGAAGGTAATGTTGCAGAGCAAGATTTACCTTATGCATTTAACCGTCAAAAACCATGGAAGCGTATAGCAATTGTTGCGGCTGGGCCTTTAATTAACTTGATTTTTGCTGTTTTACTTTTTTGGATTTTATTTTTACCAGCACAGGAACAACTAAATACAAGAGTGGGTAAGGTTGTACCCAACTCGCCAGCTGCTACAGCTCAACTACAAGTAGGTGACAAGATTATTGCTGTTGATGGAAAGGAAACGCAAACTTGGGAAAAACTTAACTTTGCTTTGATTGATCGTGTAGGTGAAACTGGTAGCTTGAATATCGATGTAGATCGTGCAGGTACTGAGAAAAATATTGTTTTACCCATTAAAGATTTTTTAAAAAACCAAAATGAATCAGCTTTAGATGTATTAGGCTTTTCACCTTATCGTCCTGTTATTCCCGCTGTTGTAACTGAGTTGACTGCAGATGGAGCAGCAATTCGACAAGGAATAAAAGTCGGTGATCGTATTGTATCCATTAATGGTCAAGCGATGAAAGATTGGTTTGATGTTGTGGAAGTTGTGCAACATTCACCAGAAAAATTACTAAGTATTGATGTGTTGCGTAATGGTCAACTCGTTCATTTGCAAGTCATGCCTCAAGGAAAGCGTGACAATATGGGGCAAGTGAGCGGTGTCTTAGGCGTAAAAAGTGATGCAGGAAAAATTATAATTCCTGACGAATATAAGCAAACAATTCAATATACTCCAATACAAGCTTTCCAGATGTCGCTAGATAAGACTGGCCAAATCTCTAGCATGATATTGAGTTCGATAGTAAAAATGGTTAAGGGTTTAATTGGTTTAGAGAATCTTTCTGGACCAATTACAATCGCGAAAGTAGCGGGACAAAGTGCAGAAATGGGATGGCAGACTTTCATCTCATTTATGGCTTTAATGAGTGTAAGTCTTGGAATTTTAAATTTATTACCAATTCCAATGCTAGATGGTGGACATCTCGTTTATTACATTATTGAGGCTATTCGTGGTAAGCCTGTTTCTGAACAAATACAAATGTTTGGTCTAAAAATTGGTATGGTACTGCTCGGTAGTATGATGCTTTTAGCTTTATTTAACGATTTTATGCGTTTGTAAACGTATATGGATTTATAACTTACTGGAAAAACTGGCATGCGGCACACACATTTTTTAATGCCTTTGGCACTTGTTAGCGCTATGGCAGCGGTACAACAAGCATATGCAGCTGATGATTTCGTTGTTCGAGATATTCGTATAGATGGTTTGGTCCGTCTTACTCCTGCAAATGTTTCTACCATGTTGCCAATCAACAGTGGCGATCGCGTTAATGAACCGATGATCGCAGAAGCAATTCGAACATTGTATGCCACTGGACTTTTTGACGATATTAAAGCATCAAGAGATAACGATACTTTAGTTTTCAATGTCGTAGAGCGCCCGATTATTTCAAAACTTGAATTTAAGGGTAACAAACTTATTCCTAAAGAGGCTTTAGAGCAAGGCCTCAAAAAAATGGGCATTGCTGAAGGCGAAGTTTTTAAGAAGTCAGCTTTACAAACAATTGAAACTGAATTAGAGCAGCAATATACTCAGCAAGGCCGTTATGATGCTGATGTAACTGTTGATACTATAGCTCGCCCAAATAACCGTGTTGAACTTAAATTAAATTTTAATGAAGGTACGGCAGCTAAAGTTTTTAATATCAATATTATTGGTAATACTGTTTTTAAAGACAGTGAAATTAAACAAGCTTTCGCAGTTAAAGAAAGTGGTTGGGCTTCAGTTGTAACCCGTAATGACCGTTATGCTAGAGAGAAAATGGCAGCGAGCCTTGAAGCTTTGCGCGCTATGTATCTGAATAAAGGTTATATCAATTTTCATATCAATAACTCACAGCTTAATATTAGTGAAGATAAAAAGAATATCTTTATTGAAGTTGCTGTTGAGGAAGGTAGCCAGTTTAAATTTGGTCAAACCAAGTTTTTAGGTGACGCACTTTATAAACCTGAAGAACTGCAAGCTTTGAAAATTTATAAAGATGGGGATACCTATTCTCAAGAAAAAGTAAATGCTGTTAAGCAATTGTTATTGCGTAAATATGGTAATGCTGGTTATTACTTTGCAGATGTAAATGTCGTTCCGCAAATTAATAATGAAACGGGTGTTGTTGACTTGAACTATTATGTAAACCCAGGTCAGCAAGTAACCGTACGTCGTATTAACTTTACAGGTAATAGTAAAACTGCCGATGAAGTATTGCGTCGTGAAATGCGTCAAATGGAAGGCGCTTTAGCGAGTAATGAAAAAATTGATTTGTCCAAGGTTCGTTTAGAGCGTACTGGATTCTTCAAAACAGTTGATATTAAACCAGCTCGTATTCCAAATTCACCAGATCAGGTGGATTTAAACGTAAATGTTGAAGAGCAACACTCGGGAACTACAACATTAGCGGTAGGTTACTCACAAAGTGGTGGTATCACATTCCAGGCAGGTTTGAGTCAAACTAACTTTATGGGAACGGGTAATCGTGTTTCGATCGATTTATCTCGCTCTGAAACTCAAGACTACTATAACTTAAGTGTTACTGACCCTTACTTCACTATTGATGGTGTAAGCCGCGGTTATAATGTTTATTACCGTAAAACAAAGTTAAATGATGACTATAACGTTAATAATTACGTTACCGATAGTTTCGGTGGTAGTTTAAGTTTTGGTTACCCAATTGATGAAAACCAAAGCCTAAGTGCCTCTTTAGGTATTGATAATACTAAAGTAACGACTGGTCCTTATGTCTCTACTTATGTGCGTGATTATTTGTTAGCAAATGGTGGTAAAGCAACAAGTAAGGGTTCATATTGTCCAACCTTAAATGGTGAGTCGCAGTATGATACTGAGAAGGGGGAATGTAAGGTCCCAGAAGAACAATATGATAATGCGTTTGATGGTGAGTTCTTTACATATAACTTAAATTTAGGTTGGTCATACAATACTTTAAACCGTCCTATTTTCCCTACTTCAGGTATGTCACATCGTGTAGGTCTTGAAATTGGTTTGCCAGGTAGTGATGTTGACTATCAAAAAGCAACTTATGATGCACAGGCATTTTGGCCAATTAGTAATACTGGTTTCGTATTGCGTGGTTACGGTAAACTTGGCTATGGTAATGATTTACCATTCTATAAAAACTTCTATGCAGGTGGTTATGGTTCTGTTCGGGGTTATGATAACAGTACCTTGGGTCCTAAGTATGCAAGTGTAAACTTACAAGAAACCAAGCAAAATGACGGTTCTCCAGAAGAGGTGGGGGGTAATGCTTTAGTACAATTTGGTACTGAATTAGCTTTACCGTTACCTTTCAAAGGGGACTGGACTCGCCAAGTACGACCAGTCATTTTTGCTGAAGGTGGTCAAGTATTTGATACTAAGTGTGATGTTGGCTCTTATTCTATGATTATGAATGGGCAGCAAATAGCAGATGCTAAAAAATACTGTGAAGATAACTACGGTTTTGATTTAGGTAATATGCGTTATAGCGTAGGTGTTGGTTTTACATGGATCACTATGATTGGGCCATTATCTCTTAGCTATGCATTCCCGTTAAATGATAAGCCTGGTGACGAAACTAAAGAGATTCAGTTTGAAATCGGTCGTACTTTCTAAGTACGACTTGACTAAACAATGAAATAAGGACACAAATTAAGATGAAAAAATTAAATATATTAATGTTAGGGTTAGGCCTTACAATTTCTGCTATGACTAATGCTGCTGGTTATGGTGTTATTGATCTTGCTAAAGTTGTTGAAAGTAGTACTTATTTAAAACAACAAAATGCAAGTTTAAATCAATCTGTTAAACCAACAACAACTCGTCTTGAGCAGTTGGGTAAAGAGTTAGAAGGCCTTCAGCGTCAAGCCCAAACTCAAGGGCAAAAAATGAAAGAAGATGATATTAAGAAGCTTCAAACTCAATATCAGTCAAAATTAAATGAATTTAATTCGACTCAACAAGGTTTGCAGTCTAAAGTTCAAACTAGTTTGCAAGGAATGAACTCAACTTTTGAGACTCGTGTGAAGCAAGCAGCTGAACAATTACGAAAAGAAAATAATCTTGACTTCATTTTGAATAAAAATTCGACCGTTGCCTATGACGCTAAATATGATTTAACTGATAAAATGATACAAAAGGTTAATTCAATGAAATAAATTAATGAAAGTGCAACATTATCGTTTAGATGAACTAGCTCACCTAGTTAATGGTGAGTTAGTCGGTGCGGGTAGTCTTCAATTTATAAATCTGGCAAGTTTAGAAAATGCTGAACCTTCTCATATTACTTTCGTAAATGGCGAAAAGTATATCGATCAAGCAAAGACTAGCCGTGCGGGTGCGTACATTGTTACAAGCTCTATTAAAGAACAGCTTACTGATAAACAAAATTTTATTATTGTTGATAATCCATATTTGGCTTTTGCCATCCTTACCCATGCTTTTGATAAAAAGATCACATCAATAGGTATTGAAAGTACTGCTCAAATTCATCCTTCTGCAATTATTTCTGAAAAAGCATATATTGGCCATTACGTTGTAATTGGTGAAAATTGTGTAGTAGGTGAGAACACGATTATTCAGTCTCATACTCGTCTGGATGATAATGTAGAAATTGGCAAGGATTGTTTTATCGATTCTCATGTCACTATTACTGGCGGTTCTAAATTACTTGATCGTGTTCGAGTTCATGCAAGTACTGTGATTGGTAGTGAAGGCTTTGGATTTGCACCATATCAAGGTAAATGGCATCGTATCGCACAATTAGGTTCAGTTATTATTGGTAATGATGTCCGTATTGGATCAAATTGTAGTATTGATCGAGGGGCACTAGATAATACGATTTTGGAAGATGGGGTAATTATTGATAATCTTGTGCAAATCGCACATAACGTTCATATTGGTTCCAATACAGCTATTGCTGCTAAATGTGGAATTGCTGGAAGCACTAAAATTGGCAAAAACTGTATTCTTGCAGGAGCCTGTGGTGTGTCTGGTCACCTTTCAATCACTGATAATGTGACTTTAACTGGAATGTCAATGGTCACAAAAAATATTTCTGAAGCTGGTACCTATTCTTCAGGAATTGGATTATTTGAAAATAGTCATTGGAAAAAGACAATTGTGCGCTTGCGACAATTAGCAGATGTGCCATTGACCCAAATCACTAAACGACTTGATCATATACAAGCTCAAATAGAGTCTCTTGAATCAACTTTTAATTTGCGTAAATAGAATATTATGACCGAGTCAACTACACCTAAATTTGCCATCCCTGAATTACCAATGCAGATTCAAACGATTCGTCAATATTTGCCGCATCGTTATCCTTTCTTATTGGTTGATCGTGTGACTGAAGTTACTGACAATAGTATTGTTGGTTATAAAAATGTTTCTATCAATGAAGAGTTCCTACAAGGACATTTCCCAGAATATCCAATTATGCCGGGTGTTCTAATTGTAGAAGCATTAGCTCAAGTTTCGGGCGTTCTAGGTTTTATTATGAACAATGAGACGCCAAAACCAGGTTCTTTATTCCTCTTTGCTGGTGCAGAAAAGGTAAGATTTAAAAAACAAGTAGTTGCTGGCGACCAACTTGTATTAAAATCTGAATTAGTAATGCAAAAACGCGGTATCTATAAATATAACTGTACGGCTACCGTTGACGGTATTGTAGCAACAACCGCTGAAATTATGATTTCACACCAAAAAACAGAGCAGGCATGAGCAATCACGATTTAATTCATTCTACGGCCATTATTGATCCATCTGCAGTGATTGCCCCGGATGTCCAGATAGGACCTTATTGTATTATTGGTCCAAATGTGACAATTGGCGCTGGTACTAAATTACATTCACATGTTGTAGTTGGTGGTTTTACCAAAATTGGTCAAAATAATGAGATTTTCCAGTTTGCAAGTGTTGGTGAAATTTGCCAAGACTTGAAATATCAAGGTGAAGAAACTTGGTTAGAGATTGGAGATCATAATTTAATTCGTGAGCATTGCAGTTTACATAGAGGAACTGTACAAGATAATGCTTTAACTAAAATAGGTAGTCATAACTTATTGATGGTTAATACGCATATTGCACATGACTGTATTGTTGGTGATCATAATATTTTCGCAAATAATGTTGGTGTTGCTGGACACGTCCATATTGGTGATCATGTCATTATTGGTGGTAATTCGGGAATTCATCAATTCTGTAAAATCGATTCTTACAGTATGGTTGGTGGAGCATCTTTAATTTTAAAAGATGTGCCAGCGTATGTTATGGCATCTGGTAATCCAGCACATGCGTTTGGTATTAATATAGAAGGTATGCGCCGAAAGGGTTGGTCTAAGGATACAATTCAAGGCCTTAGAGAAGCTTATAAATTGATTTTTAAATCAGGCCTGACTTCTGTTCAAGCTGTTGAGCAGATTAAAAATGATATTCTTCCGAATGTTCCAGAAGCTCAATTATTAATTGACTCTGTTGAGCAATCAGAACGTGGTATTGTGCGTTAAGCCGAGATATTCAAAAAAAGACACCGCAATCTGCGGTGTCTTTTTTTCTTAAAAACTTTTATTTGTTAAAAAATTTGGCTTCTTCAGATTTTGGATACTGACTTAAAATTTTAGCTTTATATTGGTTTGCTGATACAGTGTTTTTATCAACATCTTTGGCAATACTGTAGAGTTGATAAAGCGCGCGAGGAGCTTTACTAGAATTTGGGTATTGCGTAGCGACTACATTATAGTTCTTTTTAGCTTCATTATAATTTACCGGATCAGTTGCTAAATTAAACTCGGCTAACCAAAAATAGGCATTGCCTGTATAAACGCTATTAGGATGATTTTTGATAAAGTTTTGCATTGGAGCAATCGCTTTTTTCGCTCCACCTTGTTTGTAGGCATCTAAAGCGACAGTATAAGCTGCTTTTTCAAGTTCTACAGGGTTCGATTGATTTTGCGTAGCAGGCGATGAAGCTGGTTGTGTTACTTGCGTTTGTGAAGGGAAAGTAACTTGACTTGCAGCAGTTGTAGTAGTACTAGCTGCTTTATTGTCGGTAGGAGGAGCTTCTGAGCTTCCGGTAGCTGTAGCATCACTATTTGCTGTATTGTCTGGTGCTGCACTTTCTGGATCTACTTTTTGATTTAGTAATTCCAAACGCTGGTCTAAATCAGTATAGCGATTAGATAAATCTTTTTTCAGTTGTTCAATATCATTCGATTGTTCTTCTAACTGTCCGCGTAAGGTACGTATATCATTTTCTAATTGTTGGTTTTTTTGCATCAATTCCCAATTTAAATTACTAGGGACTGAAGCGTTATTCGATGAAGTGTTAGTTGAACTACCACCACTTTGACTTAAACCGCGCGATTGAATTGGAATATTGGCATAGAGAGAAGTAGTGCTCATTAAGGCAATAAATAATAAAGAATGCTTCATCAATCGCATGAGTATAGGTCCATAATTTTATGTAAAAGCTAACTTGAGAAGGGAATATGTAAACTATTCACATTAGCTATCTAAGGTTTTAATTGATCATTGCAATTAAAACAGCTAACAATATAAATGCAAGAATAGTTTACAATCTTCAAGCATATTTTATTCAAAATAAGTATCAAGAAAGAATATAAGATAAGAGATTCTAGGAATTTATATGTTTTTGACGATGAATTAATCAATTGAAACATAAACTTGCTTAAAATTGAGAAGAAGGCTTGCAACTCTTTTAAAAATCTCTATACTCTGTTTTGCAATGGTAGCCCCGCTGGTGGCTTCGCAATTGTACTCTGTGAACCCCGCCAGGACCGGAAGGTAGCAACGGTAGCAGATCTATGATGTGCCGAAGTTTTGCTAGTGGGGTTGCCACCATCTTCTAATCCGATCTCCGTTGGATTGCCTTCATAATTACATCTAAATCAAATCCTCTATATTGTAAAAACCTCATCTGTTTTGCTTTAAGTTTAGGATCTTTTTCTACTTCTTCACCAAACTTTTTCACTTTAAGTTGATAAGCCTGTTCCACCCAATCAATATTATGAATTTCATCTGCAATTAAATCATTTTCGATTTGTTTAGTTTTTAAAGCTTGTTTGATGCGTTTTGGCCCTTTGCCTTTACGAATTTGGCTAGCCAATGTTAGTTCTGCAACGCGTTGGTCACTTTGATAATTTTGCTCAGATAACTCTTCAACAAGTTGCTTAACCTCTTCAGGTTTTTGTGCATAACGATTCAATTTCTCGATAAGTTCTGCTTTCGAATAATCTCGACGAGTCAATAACGCAAAAGCATATGAGCGCAAACGTTGACCTGTTAGCAAAGCGCGTTGTTGGGGCTGTTCTTCTGTTCTTTTGAACATATTTAATATTTCCTTGTAAAAAACGCCCCGAAGGGCGTTTTAAGACTTATTAGCGGTAATTAAGACTCTAATAGAAGATCTTCTTCTTCATCTTCCACTTGTACAGCACCATTAGTACCCGTAGTTAGCAGTTGTTCACGGATAATCTTTTCAATTTCTCCAGCCATTTGAGGATTTTCTTCAAAGTGGCGGATAACATTGTTTTTACCTTGGCCAATTTTATTGCCTTGATATGAATACCAAGCGCCTGCTTTTTGCACGATATCTTGTTGTACAGCTAAATCTACAAGTTCGCCAAGCTGGTTTGTACCTTTACCGTATAGGATTTGGAAAATAGCTTCTTTAAAGGGAGGAGCCATTTTGTTTTTAACAACTTTAACTCGAGTTTCAGAGCCGATGATTTCATCACCTTCTTTGACCTGACCAATACGGCGGATATCTAAACGTACAGAAGCATAGAACTTCAATGCGTTACCACCAGTCGTAGTCTCAGGGCTACCAAACATTACACCAATTTTCATACGGATCTGGTTAATGAAAATAACCATACAGTTCGAGCGTTTAGCGTTACCCGTAATTTTACGTAATGCCTGACTCATTAAGCGAGCTTGTAAGCCCATGTGAGAGTCACCCATTTCGCCTTCAATTTCTGCTTTAGGAGTAAGAGCAGCAACTGAGTCGACAACGATTAAATCAATTGCACCAGAGCGAACTAGCATGTCTGCAATCTCGAGTGCTTGTTCACCGTTATCTGGTTGCGATACAAGTAGATTATCAATGTCCACGCCCAGCTTACGTGCATATTGTGGATCTAATGCGTGTTCTGCATCGATAAATGCACAAGTACCACCAGCTTTTTGACATTGTGCAATCGCTTGGAGAGTCATTGTGGTTTTACCAGAAGATTCTGGACCATAAATTTCAACGATACGACCTTTCGGTAAACCGCCAATCCCCAATGCAATATCTAAAGTCAAAGAACCTGTAGATACAGCTTCAACTGCTTGAACAGTGTTGTCACCGAGACGCATCACCGTATTTTTGCCAAATTGCTTCTCAATTTGACTTAGCGCGGCTTGTAATGCTTTGCTTTTATTCTCATCCATCTCAAAAACCTCAATACTCTAAGTTCATCACGTTTAACCCAAGTGGATGTATTGAATCTCAACTTGTTTCACAGGGCTAATAGTGACAGATTTTTTCTATAGCTTCTATGTGTTGTCTGTGTGTGTGCGACACAACTCGACGTTTTTATTCATCACCATACGACCAGTGTTGATCATTGTCCTGTTTAAACCGATTAATCTGTCTACGATCCTTTTTACTCGGTCTATGATCAGGTCGAGCAAGATTATGCAATTTTCGTTGGGATGCAATCAACTCCCGTCTAGCAATACTTACTTCTGTTTCTTCATAAAGTTGCTGGGCAACCGGTGCTGGACCACGTGTGTTCGAAAGCGCTTTTACGACAACGGTTTTTTTATCAAAACCTTGTTGAATAATAAGTTCCATTCCAACACGAATTTCTTTGGAAACTTTTACACGCTCATTATTGTGATGTACTTTACCTCCTTCGATTGCTGCTTTAGCAATTGAACGAGTTTTAAAAAAACGAGCAGCCCATAGCCATTTGTCGATACGCATGGTCTCTACAGCATCGTTTTCAAGCGATTTTGACATCATTATCCTTTCTATCAATTTGATTCAATATAGACAGCAATTCTGTAAGTCGATCTAGTGCTTTATATTCTAAATCTTCATACTTTCTTACATCCTTTAGACTTGAGGGCTGCAAGATAGTAAACAAGTGCTTGATACCAAATTTTTCAGCTGTTTTGAGTACAGGACCTGTATCATCAATAAAAATGGTTGCTTCTGGGTCGAAAGGGTGTAATTTTTGGAGCTCTTGCCAAAAATGAATATCTTCTTTTGCATAACCAATTTGTTCACTCGATACGGTTATGTCAAAGAAGTGTTCAATTGCAACATTATCGAGCTTTAACCGTAAGCTTGCACGATCGGCATTTGTAACTAACCAACAACTATATCCTTGTTCTTTCAGTTCCTGCAGAAGCTCAATACAACCAGACCGAGCTTGAATTTTTGTCTGAAATTCTTGCTGTAATTTGAGTACATCAACGCCTGCAGTTTTGGTCCAATAAGCTGATGAATACCAAACAAGCGTATGTCTATATGATTGATAAAACTGATATAGTGTTTTTTGGCTCTGGTCGAGTGGAAGTTGATGTATCTCTGCATGTCGCTTAGGAAGACATTCATTCCAGATGAAATCATCAAAAGCGAGATCTAATAGCGTACCATCCATGTCAAACATTATGATTTTAGACATATTTAAATATCTCCAAAATCATTTAAAGCAAATTTTTTAAGAAACATCTACCATATATCCTTTTTAAAATCATTAATTAAAGAAACTTCGAGATATAAAATTAATTTAAAACTCCACCCATTAATTCTTTCAAAAGGTGTTTTGATTAATGTGATGGGTAGGGAGGATAAATGATTTGAAAATTATAGCGTGTAATTTTGCAAACAAAAAACAATAATAAATGCTTTTTAATAGAAAACTTTTCCTGTGTTTAAAGAGAGGTGGTCCCACATGTTTGAACAACTAAAAGCTTATTTATAAGTGATACTCTGCTCTAGTTAAGCTACCTTATTTTGTTGTGGTAGCTGGTCATAGTAAAACTCAT